>JBJEKG010000192.1:0-10715 GCA_051878535.1 Muribaculaceae bacterium | reverse complement strand
CGGCCACTTTCAATGGGGGAGGGGCTTAGAAGTTGGGCGATTCGCACTAAGGTCAGTTCCACCAGCAGTTGCTTGTTGCTCGACTGGCGATAGTTGAGGTCGGCATCGTTGCACAGCGCCATCGCGCGGTACAGGAACTTCGGCTCAACCCTTGCCGCCTGCTTCTGCATATCGGCCACGATGTCGGCCGGCTCGTCGAGCAACTTGGCCGTGGCCGGCGACTGCGCCAGCATCAAATCGCGCATGTACTGGGCGATGCCGTTGAGGAAGAACTGCGCATCGAAGCCCTTGCGGCGCACCTCGTGGAAGATGAGCAGCGCCTTGGTGGGGTCGGATTCGAGGAAGGCGTCGAGCAGGCGGTCGTAGTAACCGGTATCGAGCACGTTGAGGTTCTCGATGGTGGATTGGTAAGTGATTTTACCACGCGAGGAGGCGGCCACTTGGTCGAAAATCGACAGCGCGTCGCGCATGGCGCCGTCGGCTTGGCGCGCGATAACGTTCAGCGCCGCGGTTTCAGCCTCAATCCCCTCATTGTCAGCCACTTTCTGCAGGTGCGCCACGATGTCGGGCACGGTGATGCGGTTGAAGTCGTAAATCTGACAACGCGACAGGATGGTGGGGATGATTTTGTGCTTTTCGGTGGTGGCGAGGATGAAGATTACATACG
Source organism: Muribaculaceae bacterium (assembly GCA_051878535.1). Taxonomy (GTDB): domain Bacteria; phylum Bacteroidota; class Bacteroidia; order Bacteroidales; family Muribaculaceae; genus CAG-873. The sequence goes on along the minus strand of JBJEKG010000192.1, from coordinate 10,048 downwards.
ATGGCGGCTCTTCCAGCGTTTTGAGGAAGGCGTTGAAGGCGGCGGTGGAGAGCATGTGCACCTCGTCGATGATGAACACGCGATACTTACCCAAGGTCGGGGGCACCATCACCTGCTCAATCAGAGATTTGATGTCCTCGATACCGTTGTGCGACGCCGCGTCCAACTCAATGATATTCATCGAGTTGCCATCGTTGAACGCGCGGCACGAGGCGCACTCGTTGCACGCTTCGCCGTCCTTGCCGGGGTTTAGACAGTTGATGCTCTTGGCAAATATGCGCGCGCACGAGGTCTTGCCCACGCCGCGGGAGCCGCAGAACAGGTAGGCATGCGCCAAGCGGTCGGTGGCGATGGCATTCTTCAGCGTCGAGGCCAAAGCATGCTGTCCAACCACCTGGTCGAACGTCGCCGGGCGATATTTGCGAGCCGATACTATATATTGTTCCATAATACCGCAAAGTTAGCAAAAAAAATTGAAACCGTCCCCATCCGCCCACAAAAAATTTCCCAACCTACGACCAATCGCCGAATTATTTCTCGGATTTGAGCAAATTTCGCCAAATTATTTGTCGGATTTGAGCAAAAATCGCCAAATTATTTGTCGGATTTCGACAATTTTCCGCTTTTACTTGCTCATTTCCAAACTTTTACCTACCTTTGCACAAAAATCAAAAAATCATGGACTACATTGAGCGAATTATCGACAAATACTTGTTAGAATGGAAGGAAGCTCCAACGCACAAACCATTATTGCTTCGCGGTGCCCGGCAGGTGGGCAAATCATCGGCCGTGCGCCACTTAGGCGCGCAGTTCAAATACTTCGCCGAGGTCAATTTTGAACGGCTCAAGAGCATCCACACCTTTTTCACCGGCGACCTCGACGTGCGCCTCATTGCAGCCAAGATTGCCAAGTACATTGATATACCCATCGAACCCGGCAACACGCTGCTGTTTTTCGATGAGATACAAGAATGCCCCGAAGCCATCATGGCCTTGCGATTCTTCAAAGAAGATTACCCCGAGCTGCACGTAATCGCCGCCGGCTCGCTGTTGGAATTTGCCTTGGAAACCCTGCCCACCTTCGGCGTAGGACGCATTCGCTCACTCTTTATGTACCCGTTTACATTCGACGAGTTCCTCGCCGCCACCGGCAATACCGGTCTGATTGAAGTCAAGCGCCAAGCCGACAGCCTCCATCCGCTCGACGAGCCGTTCCATGCCATACTCATCGACCTCTTCCGCATATACCTGCTGGTGGGAGGTATGCCCGAGGTGGTGGCCACGTGGGTCGAAACCGGCGATTTAATGGCTTGCCGCCGACTGCACAGCGACATTATGCTCACTTACGAGGATGACTTCAACAAATATCGAAAGCGGTCATCTCCCGAACTGCTACGGAGCGTCCTGCGCGGCGTGTGCCACCAAATCGGCAACAAGTTCACCTTCAGTCAGTTTGCCGGCGACTACCGTAGCACTCAAATCCGCGAAGCGCTACGCATGCTCACCCTTGCAGGCTTGGTCACGCCGGTCACCGCAACCTCCGGCAACGGGCTTCCGCTTGACGCCGAAGCCAACGAACTGATTGCCAAGTATTTATTTCTCGATAGCGGACTCCTTTTAGCCATCCTCAACCTCGATGGTGCCTCCTCGCAGAAAATGATTGAACTCATCATGACAGGCTCACCTCAGAACGTGGTAAACAAAGGCAGCCTCACCGAAATGGTGGCCGGATTGGAAATCATGCGCTACAAAGAACCATTCCAACGCCCAAAACTTTTCTACTGGGCTCAGACCGGCAACAGCATCGCCGAGGTCGACTACCTCGAGCCGAAAAACGCTCGCATAGTGCCCATTGAAGTCAAAGCCGGAACGCAAGGCGGCATGAAAAGCCTCTGGCTATTTATGCGCGCCAAGCGCTTGGACTTCGCCGTGCGCACCTCCCTCGAAAACTTCGGCACCATCGACCACATCGACCCCGAAACCAACGCCACCCGCCACCTGTCCATCCTCCCCCTCTACGCCCTCAGCAACCTGTAGCTGAACGAAAATGTGTCCCACACCAGTCCACCTCCCATCGCAAGCTTTTTTGTAACTGCTTCGTCGCTTTAGCGAGGGCTAACTTGTCGGCTCCGGCGGGCCTTTCGGCCATTTTTTTGTTAATAATGAGTAAATTTGCAGGTTTTTTTGGCTGTGTGCAGGAGAATTTGTAATTTTGCAGTCGAAAAAATGGCAACGAAACTCACCATCGACGAGGGAAACTCCTCGGTTAAGTTAGCTCTGTGGCGCGGCGACGTCATGGAGCAAGAGGTGACGTGTCGCCACGGTGACCTCGCCGACATGGAGCGCGTGGTGGCCGGTTGGGGACACGTCGACGCTGCTATTTACTGTTCGGTTTGCAGTCCCGACCGCACGCAAGTGCTTGATTTCCTGCACCGTTACGCCGCCAAAGCCATCATGCTCGACGCCTCCACGCCGCTGCCCGTCACCTTGGGCTACCGCACGCCCCACACCCTCGGCGCCGACCGCATCGCCGCCGCCGTGGGCGCCACAGTGGTCGCTCCCGGTCGCACCGCTCTGGTCGTAGACATGGGCACCGCCATCACCTACGACGTGGTCACCGCCGACGGCCAATTCCTCGGCGGCAACATCGCCCCGGGCATCTTCGTGCGCCTCGAAGCCCTCAACCACTTCACCAAGGCCCTACCCCTGGTCGAAACCGACGGCGACTGTCCTCGCTGGGGCTACGACACCACCACAGCCCTGCGCGCCGGCGCCATCCGCGGAGTGGTGGGCGAGCTGCAATACTACCGCCACTGCCTCCGCACCGACAACCACTCCACCGCAGTGGTTCTCACCGGCGGCTCTGCCGACCTCATCCTCCCGTACATTTCCACCCCAACCGTGTTCGAGCCCAACTTGGTGCTCATCGGCCTCAACAGAATATTGAACTACAATGAAGATAATTAAACTCATCGTAGGGCTACTCGCCCTCGCCGCCATCGGCTCCGCCGACATCTGTGCCCAGAATGCCACCATCACGCCTTACTCGCGCTACGGCTACGGCATCCTCTCCGACAACGCTTCCGCCGCTCAGCAAGGCATGGGCGGCGTGGGTTACGCCATGAACTCCGGCCGCCAAATCAACGCCATGAACCCGGCATCATACGCCCGCATGGACTCCCTGACGTTCCTTTTCGACATGGGCGCCACCATGACCAACCTCTGGACCTCGGAGGACAACGCCGCCGGACACTCCTTCGAGAAGCACACCGGCGCCGGGTTGAGCAACATCACCCTGCAATTCCCCGTGTCGAAGCGATTGGGCATCTCCGCCGGCCTATTGCCTTTTGGTTCAGTGGGTTACGCCTTCGGCAACACTATCAACAACGGTGCCGCCTCGCGCCAAGGTAGCGGCAGCATCAACCAGCTCTACGCCGGCGCCGGCTATCGCGTGTTCCGCGACCTCACCGTCGGCGTAAACGTGGCCTACCTCTTCGGCTCAACCATCAACGACACCTACGCCTACGGCAACAGCGGCTCAACCTCCCTCTACGAGCGCGAAATCGCCGTGCGCGACTATCGCTTCACCTTCGGCCTCCAATACACCTACAACCTCAACCGCGACAACTCCTTCACCCTCGGCCTGGTGTACTCCCCCGCCAAGAAGCTCCTCGGCCACACCAACATCTACACCATGGATGTGAACAACGAATCAGGCGCCACCACCGCCGACCACGCCCCCACCGACGACTTCTACTCCCTCCCCCACAGCTTCGGCGCCGGCATCGCCTGGAACTGGCGTCAGCGCCTGTTGGTTGAGTTCGACGCCACCTACCAAAAGTGGGCCGACTGCAAATACGACGGCGAAACCGGCACACTCAACGACCGCAAAAAGTTCGCCCTCGGCCTGCAATACCAGCCCGCTCTGCGCGGCTCCTACTTCCGCCGCATCCAATACCGCCTCGGCGGCTCCTACGAGGATTCATACCTCAAAATCGGCTCCAACAGCCTGCGCGAATGGGGCGTGAACTGCGGCTTCGGCATGCCCATCCCCGGATTCAAAACCGTGGTCAACTTCTCCTTCGGCTACCTCCGCCGCCAAGCTCATCCCGCATCGCTCATCAAAGAAGACTACTTCAACATCACCTTGGGCGTGAACTTCAACGAGATGTGGTTCCGCAAGGCTAAAATCTACTAATGCTCGGCACGCTGATTCATCGGCCCATGCGGTTGCTGCCGCCGGTGGTCATCGCCATGGCGGTGGCCGCTGTGGTTGCGTGCCAACCCGAGCGCAAGTCGTTCGTGCCTAACTGCGGCGAAGACGTGCCCACCATGGTCACTGATTCGGTGTGCACGTTCATCTCCGACTCGGGATACACGCGCTACCGCATCACCACCGAACTCTGGCAGATGTTCGAGGACCGCGAAGAGCCCTTCTGGCGCTTCCCCTACGGCCTCGAATTAGTGCAGTACGACCGCCAAATGCGCCCCACCGGCAACGTGGTGTGCGATTCGGCCGTATACTTCAGCCGCATGCGCCTGTGGCGCCTCGACGGCCACGTGGTCATGGTCAACACCCTGCGCGACACATTCCTCACCGAGCAAGTCTACTGGGACCAAACTCGCACCAAGGTCTACAGCGATTCGTTCATCCACATCGTCCGCTCCGACCGCGTCATCGAAGGCTACGGCTTCGAGTCGAACCAAACCATGACCGCCTTCTCCATCAACCGCCCCACCGGCATCTTTCCCATCGAACGCAACCGACAATCGGCCCAAGCCGACACCGTGCCCCTCGATTCTGCCGACTACTTCAACCGCGGCCGCCGCTCCGCCCCCACCCGCGCTTCCGAGCGCCGTCCGCAGCCTTCTTACATCCGCGAAAACAACGGCTTCACCCCGCGCCGCCCGCTAAAATCCACCTCGATATGAACCCCTGGATTCTAATCACCGTCATCTCGCTCGTGCTTTCCGCCCTCTTCTCGGGCATGGAAATCGCCTTCGTCACCGCCGACCGCGTCCGCACCAAGCTCGATGTGGCCCGCGGTGGAATTATCTCCAAATTATTGGAGAAATTTTACTCCGACAGCGAATTTTTCATCTCCTCCATCCTTGTGGGCAACAACATCATGCTCGTAATCTACGGCATGGGCATCGCCAAAATCCTCGAGCCGGTAATCGTGAGCTGGGGCGTGGAATCGGAGGCCATATTGCTGCTGATTCAGACGCTCATTTCCACCGTCATCATCCTCTTCGCCGGCGAGTTCATCCCCAAAACCATCTTCCGCATCAACCCCAACAGCTCGCTGAAAATCTTCGCCCTGCCCATCTTCCTGTTCTACTTGGCTTTCTACCCGGTGTCGTGGCTCTCAACCCTGCTTTCGCGCCTGATTATGAAGGCCATGGGCATCAAATCGGCCGACCAGGAGGCTGAAGGCGTGTCGGTCGACGCTCTCGGCGAGTTTGTGGGCGAAAACATCGACCGCAGCGAGGAACTCCACCGCCAAGTCGACAAGGAGGTCAAAATCTTCCGCAACGCGCTCGACTTCTCATCCACCCACCTGCGCGACTGCATGATTCCCCGCAACGAAATCGTTGCCGTGGACCGCGACGAGGTGTCGCGCGACGACCTCGTGCGCCTGTTCACCCTCTCGGGCCGCTCCAAAATCATTGTCTACTCGGGCGACATCGACAATATCCTCGGCTATATCCATGTGTATGAGCTATTTAACGAGAAAAGCGACTGGAAACAGCACATCAAGCCCGTGCTCTTCGCCCCGGAAAACCTGCTGGCCAACAAGATGATGCGCCGTCTGCTCCAGCAGAAGCGCTCATTGGCCGTGGTGGTGGACGAATTCGGCGGCACCGCCGGCCTCATCGCCCTCGAAGACCTCGTGGAGGAAATCTTCGGCGACATCCAAGACGAGCACGACCGCCAACGCCTCACCATGCGCCAAGTTTCACCGGGAGTGTACGACTTCTCCGGCCGCTGCGAGGTCGCCGCCATCAACGAGCAATTCCACCTCGACATCCCCGAAAGCGACGACTACCAAACCATCGCCGGCTACATCCTTTGCTCCACCGGCGCCATCCCGCCCCAAGGCGAAGACATCACCCTCAACGGCCTCACTTTCAACATCGTGCACAAACGCGCCAACCGCATCGAGATGATTCGCGTCACCACACCCGCCGAGCAACCCGCCACCGAAGACTGACCGCCATGACTCGCCTCTCGCTGCTCAACCAAATCAACCGCTACGGCAAAATCGTGTTCCTCACGGTGGCCGCCATCACCGTGGCTTCGTTCATCTACGTCTCCACCGGTCTGGTGCGCGACCTTTCGCGCCAAGAACGCGAGCGCATGGAAATTTGGGCCGACGCCACCCGCGAAATCATCACCTCGGTCCAAGAAAGCGAGAGCCAAACGGTCAACATCGACTTCCTCCTCCGCATCATCGAAAGCAACTCCACCATCCCCGTGCTCCTCACCGATGCCGACGGCAACATCCTCCAGTACCGCAACTTCGACCTCCCCGAACCGGAAGCCACCCCCGGCATGGACCTCTCCGACGCCAACCGCCAGTTCCTCTACTCCAAATTGGCCAAACTACAACACTCCTCCAACGTCATCGACATCGAAATCATCCCCGGCCAACCTCACCATATATATTATGAGGACTCTACTTTGCTCAAGCGCCTGAGCTACTACCCCTACGTGGTCATCGCCGTGATGATTGCCTTCGTGGTGGTGGTCTACTTCGCCATGCTCTCCACCAAACGCGCCGAGCAAAACAAGGTGTGGGTGGGTCTGTCGAAAGAAACTGCCCACCAATTGGGCACACCCATCTCCTCGCTGATGGCATGGATGGAACTGCTGCCGGAAATGGGCGTGGGCGCCGCCGAAGTGGCCGAAATGAACAAGGACGTCAACCGCCTCAGCACCATCGCATCCCGATTCTCCAAAATCGGTTCCGCTCCGCAGATGGAACAAGCCGACCTCAACGAGGTAGTGGGTCACGCCGCCACCTACATGGCCTCGCGCATCTCCCGCCGCATCAACTTCACCATCAACCTCTGCTCCGAGCCGCTACCTGTCGAAGCCTGTCCGCCCCTGTTCGAATGGGTCATGGAAAACCTCATCAAGAACGCCGTCGACGCCATGGACGGCCAAGGAGCCATCACCGTCACCACCGGCCGCACCGACCGCCACCTTTATATAGAGGTAGAGGACACCGGCAAAGGCATCGCCCGCAAAAACTTCAAAACCGTGTTCAACCCCGGCTACACCACCAAGAGCCGCGGCTGGGGCCTCGGCCTCGCGCTGGCCAAACGCATTATCGAGCAATACCACCGCGGCGCCATCTACGTCAAAGCCTCCCAACCCGGCCGCACCATCTTCCGCATCGACCTCCATCCCCAAAAATAGCCACCACCAAAAGCCAAATTGGCCATAATGGCTGCCGCCCCTTCTTTTCGTCTGCGGCTCAGTAGCCTCGAGGCTTGCCTCGGGGTTTCTTTAGCAGCTCCCCACAGTCCTGCCATTTTTTTCACCCAAAACTATTGCAAATTCCAAAATTATGTCGTAACTTTGCAGTTGATTTGCTATGTCACGTCACATATCTATCAAAGCAACTATTACCATCTAAAAACAACTATTACCAAATAATCCTATCTTCTATGAAAAAACTTATTACTTTGGTCCTTGCCATGGTGTGCGCTGCTGCATCATGGGCCGCATCGCGCGCTGAGTTTGCCTACGCCCTCAGCGCCACTCAAGAAGGCAACACCGCCACCTTCTCCTTCAAAGTAACCGGCGATGTCACCGATTCACGCATTATCCTCACCTCCACCTCCTCCTGGGGCACCGTCGAAATCCCCGTAGGCGCAGTCACCGTCTCCGAGACCAAATCCGTCGACTACGACATGTCCGCCCTCGTAGGCAACTACACCTGGTCGGTAGAAGTCTCCTCCCCCGCTATCGAATCCTCCAGCCGCTTTGTTGACATAAAAGACGGCCGTACCACAGCTTTCCGCGGCGGTGTAGTTTGCATTACCGACCCCGAATCTGATGCTTACGGCTATACTGTAATCGCTTCCGCAAAAGGCAAAGGCTTCATGGTTTTCGACCAAACCGGCACCAAAGTTGGTGAAGGCTATCAACCCTCAGTAGGCAACACCAGCCACGCTTCAAGTCCTTACCGCGGTGGCCAACTCGACGGCAAAGCAATCTTTTCCGATTATAGTGATGCCTACTCAGCATACTACGTGTTCGACCCCCTCAATCCCGAAACCACGGTCTCCAACCTCTTAGCTGCTGAAGGCTTCTCGCGAATAACGAGTTCTTCAGAATTATCCGGCACTGGATACACCGCAGGTATTTGGAACAACGGCACTACCTACTCCGGTGGTAATGCCACAAGTGCTGCATTCTACAAAGATGCTGACGGCACACACCTTATCACCTTCGGTGAAGATATTGGTAACAAGTTGGTTCGTTATACTCTCGATGCCAACGGCATGATCTCATCCGCGCCCGATAAAGAATACACCGCAGCAACCGCCCTCCTCGGCTCCAAAAACTGCGATGTTATAACTACTGAATATGGTTTCTTTGCATCCAACCTCAATGCGGTAACTGACGGCACCGGTAATACCGAAGCCAAGCCCGCATTCATTTTCTGCGATTACGAAGGCAATGTGAAATTCAATTCTTCCACCATCACTAATCTCACCTCCAGCTATTCCGCCATCGCCGTTACAAAAGATTTGGATATGATAGCTGTGCTTGGGCATAGTGCGGAAAATTCCGGCAACTTGCGTTTGTTGTTTTACTCGGTAACTTGGACCAATGGCGTACCTTCATTTACTCAAGTTAACGCATTTCCCATTCCCACAGCAACGGCAACCGTGGGTTGGGCATCTCTGCGCTTCGACCCTGCCGGCAACCTCTGGGCTTACTTCGACCACTACGGCTACCGTGGTTACGGTCTCCAAAACGCCGCGCCCAAAGCCACTACGCCCGCCAAAGCTGCCAACACCGTAGCCGGCACAGCCGTCACCTGCGACACCCGCGCCATGGCCTACGACCTCGACATGCAAGTAGCCGGCGATAATTTTGTTTTCACCTACTACCTCTCTGCCGATGCCCAAAACGTCACCTTCGTATTCACCGATAACGAATCCAACACCAAAACCTACGATTTAGGCGTACAATCAGCCGGCAGCAACCAGCATACAATCGCTATCAGCGATTTCGAGGGTAAAGACTGGCTCTGGTCGGTTGCCGTTACGGCTTATCCTTCAGCTAATTACGCTCAATTAGCCAAACTTGTTGAAACTGCAAATTACGGCGGTGTTATTCCTGTAACTGACCCCAACTCCACCTTCTTCGGCTACACTTTGGTAGCACTCGGCGCAAACGGCGGATACAAGCTCTACACCCCCAAATTTACAGCCTCTTCCACCGGCAACCCTAACTGCTTCGGCAGTACCACTACAACCGGCAGCCCCTGGCGCGGCACTTTCTTCGACGGCAACTTCTACGTAGCCAACGACGATGCCACCACTTCCGGTATCTACTTCACCGTCCCCTCCGAATTAGGCGTCGCCACTCAACTCTTTAGCGGCACTCGCGACGAGGCCACCGGCAACTTCACTTTGGAGGATGGTACCACCACCGTCAGCGGTCGCACCTCCTGCGTTGCTTTCCAAGGCTCCGGCGAAAACACCAAGCTCTACACCTTCGACCGCATCAACAACAAGGTTGTTTGCTACGCTATCGGTGAGGAGACCTCCATCAAAGTAGCACCCACCATCTTTGCCGACGCTTCTGCCAAGTTACTCAACAAAGACGTGGACATCATCACCACCGAAAACGGCTTCTTCGCTTCGCAAGTACGTTCATCAGGCAATCAGAATACCGCTGCTCCTGCTTTCATCTACTGCAACAATGAAGGCACAATCCTCTACAACGCAGGTGAACACTCCGACATAATTCCATCTTGTTCCGGCATCGCCCTCAATGCTCAAGGTGACCGCTTAGCCGTTT
>JBJEKG010000191.1:0-10773 GCA_051878535.1 Muribaculaceae bacterium | reverse complement strand
ATCATTGAGCCGTCGGGGAAGGGGAACGGCCGCTGTACCAAGCCTTTGCCGAAGGAACGACGGCCCACAACCAAGCCGCGGTCGTTGTCTTGAATTGCGCCGGCGAAGATTTCGGCGGCGGAAGCGGAGTATTGGTCAACGATGACAACCACGCGGTCGATTTTGCGCAGCGAGCCGTTGTTGGTGGCCGAGTAGTGGCGCTCGTTGGTGCGGCCGCGGGTGAACACAATCGGGTCGCCCTTTTCGAGGAACTCGTTGGCAAGGTCAACGGTCGACTGCAGGTAGCCGCCGCCGTTGCTCGACAGGTCGATAATCAGGTGCTTCATGCCGCGGCGCATCAGCGAATCGGCAGCTTGGCGCACTTCTTGGTCGGTGGTTTCGGCGAAGCGAGTGATGGAGATGTAGCCCACATTCTTGTCGACCATGTAGGCGGCATCGACGCTATACAGCGGTATCTCGGCGCGAACCAAGTCGAACGACAGCAACTCGTTGAAGCCTTCGCGCTTCACTTTGATGTTGACTCTGCTACCCTCCGGGCCGCGTAAACGGCTGATAATGTCGGAGTTGGTAAGCTTTTGTCCGGCGATGACTGTGTCGTTGGCATAGATGATGCGGTCGCCGGGCATCACGCCGGCGCGGGCGCAGGGGCCGCCGGGAGTGGTTTGGATGATGTAGAGGGTATCTTCGAGCATGTTGAATTGGATGCCGATGCCGTAGAATTTACCCTCAAGAGGTTGGTTGAGTTGGCGAGTTTCCTCGGCGGTGGTGTAGCTGGAGTGGGGGTCGAGCGCGGCCAACATGGCGATGATGGCTTGGTCGGCGATGGAGTCCATGTTGACTCCTTCCACGTAGTAGCTTTCGATGATTTCGGCAGTGAGTTCCAAACGTTGCTCGGGGGTGAGGTTGCCATAATCTCGGCCACCGGCCACCAAACAGCCGGTGATGATGACGGAGATGAGCAGAAGTGCGATTTTCTTCATGTTAATTTGTTGAGAGAGAGGTTAATAATTATGGGATGAATGACGAAATATCGTGATTGTATGATTTGAGTTCGCGCACCACCGACGATGAGATGGCGGCATGCTCGGGTAGGGCGAACAGTAGCACGGTGTCGATGCCGGCGATGCGGCGGTTGACGTCGGCAATGTTGCGCTCGTACTCGAAGTCGGCCACGGAGCGCACTCCGCGCAGCAGGTGCGAGCAGCCGAGTCGGCGAGCGAGGTCCACGGTCAGTTCGCCTTGGTAGGCCACCACTTCCACGCGCTCCTCGGGATAGAGGCGGCGGATGGCGGCCACTCGCTCCTCGGCCGGCGTGGCGGAGGACTTGGCGGCGTTTACGCCCACGGCCACCACCACAGTGTCGAACAGCGACAGCGCGCGCTCCACAATTGAGGCGTGGCCGATGGTGAACGGGTCGAACGAGCCGGCAAACAGTGCTCGGCGGCTGTTACAAGTCGGTGTCATCTTCTATAACAAGGTTGTCGATGATAAAGTTCTGGCGCTCCATGGTGTTCTTGCCCATGTAGAACTCGAGCAAGGCATCCACGCCGTCCTCTTTGCGCATGGTCACACGGTCCAGGCGCATGTCTTCGCCGATGAAGTCGGCAAATTCCTCCGGCGAAATTTCGCCGAGGCCTTTGAATCGGGTGATTTCGGCGTTGTCGCCGAGGCGGTCGATGGCAGCTTGGCGCTCCTCATCATTATAACAATAATATGTGTCGGCCGGCTTGGGTCCGCGACCGCTGCGGCGCGCCGTCTTGCGATTGCGCACGCGGAATAGCGGCGTTTGCAGCACGTACAAGTGGCCTTTCTTAATCAAGTCGGGAAAGAATTCCAAGAAGAAAGTAATCAGCAGCAGGCGGATGTGCATGCCGTCGACATCGGCATCGGTGGCGATGATTACCTTATTATAACGCAACCCGTCGATGCCTTCCTCCAAGTTGAGCGCGGCTTGCAACAGGTTGAACTCTTCGTTCTCATAGAGCACACGCTGCGACACGCCGTAGGTGTTGAGCGGCTTGCCGCGCAGCATGAACACGGCTTGGGTGTCGGCATCGCGCACCTTGGTGATGGAGCCGCCGGCCGAATCGCCCTCGGTGAGGAAAATCGACGAGGCGAGCTTTTTTTCGTCGCTACCGCGGGTGTCGCTCAGGTGCACGTTGCAGTCGATGAGCTTGCGGTTGTGCAGGCTCACCTTTTTGGCCTTTTCTCGGGCGAGTTTCGACACGCCGGCCATGGCCTTGCGCTCGCGTTCGCTCTCCTGCACCTTGCGCAGGATGACCTCGGCCACCGCGAGGTCGCGGTGCAGGTAGTCGTCGAGCTCTTTCTTGACGAAGTCGCCGATGAACTTGGCCACGGTGGGCCCGTCGGGTCCCATCTCGCGCGAGCCGAGCTTGGTTTTGGTTTGCGATTCAAACACCGGCTCCTCCACCTTGATGGCCACGGCGGCCACCATGCCGTTGCGGATGTCGGAGTACTCGAAATTGCGACCGAAGTAGTCCTTGAGCGTTCGCGACACGGCCTCCTTGAACGCGGCCAAGTGCGTGCCGCCTTGGGTGGTGTGCTGGCCGTTGACGAATGAGTAATACTCCTCGCCGTACTGGTTGGCGTGGGTGATGGCTATCTCGATGTCATCGCCGCGCAGGTGGATGATGGGGTAGAGCGGCTCCTGGGTCATGTTCTGGGTGAGGAGGTCGAGCAAGCCGTGGCGCGACACGTAGCGGTGACCATTGTAAATCATGGCCAAACCGGTGTTGAGGAAGGTGTAGTTGCGCAGCAGCGGCTCGATGAACTCGTCGCGGTAGGCGTAGTCGCGGAAGATGCTTGCGTCGGGGGTGAAGCGCACCAAGGTGCCGTTGGGTTCCTCGGAGGTACAAGCGCAGATGTCGCTGTCGCTCACCAACTCGCCGCACGAGAAGCGCGCTTCGCGGTACTGGCCATCGCGCACGGCGCGAATCACAAACTCCGTGGACAGCGCGTTTACCGCCTTGATACCCACGCCGTTAAGGCCCACCGACTTCTTGAACGCTTTCGAATCGTACTTGCCGCCGGTGTTCATCTTCGAGGCCACATCGACCACGCTGCCCAAGGGCACGCCACGGCCATAGTCGCGCACGGTCACGATGCCATCGGCCACATCCACAGTGATTTGGCGGCCGAATCCCATCATGTACTCGTCCACGGCATTGTCCAGCACCTCCTTCAGCAACACGTAGATGCCGTCGTCGCTGCCGGTGCCGTCGCCCAACTTGCCGATGTACATGCCCGGGCGGCGGCGTATATGTTCTTTCCAGTCGAGAGTTCGAATGTCCTCTTCGCTGTAATTAGCATCCGAAACCAGCGCTTCGGACTGCTCAAAATCAAGTTCTTGCTCCATAACGTGCAAATTTACAAAAAAAAATCCACACCGCCGCCGTTTTTACCAAATTTTAATAAAAACGCCCCCCGCACCCACTTGTAGCCCCGAGGCTTGCCTCGGGGAAATCCGGATGGCCCGCCTCGCTTGCCGCCCATCGCCACCCCATCGCCCCATCTTTTCGTCGCAGGCTTCGACGCTTTAGCATCGCTCTCGGCAAAGCCGAGAAACCCCATCCGCCTTTTACGTTAAAAAAGTGGCAATATTGCCACTTTTTTAACGTAAAATTTGGTAAAATCGAGATTTTTCACTAATTTTGCATCACAAAACCGGCAATCTTGCCACTTTTTTAACGTACACTGTTTTTATTATGGAAATTCAGCGCGACTTTTATCTGAACCAACTCATCGCCGGCAAGCACAACGGCTTGATTAAGGTGGTGACCGGCTTGCGTCGCTGCGGCAAGTCGTACCTGTTGTTCAAATTATTCTACCGCTATCTCATCGCCTCCGGGGTGGACGATAGTCACATTGTGAAGATTGCGCTGGATGACCTTGAGTTCGTGGACCTGCTCGACCCGATTAAGCTCTATCGCTTTATCAAAGAGCAACTTAAAGATTCCGACATGCACTATGTGCTTCTCGACGAGGTGCAGTTGGTGTCGGGCTTTGAGAAGGTGCTTAATAGTTTGCTCCATATAGATAATGTGGACGTGTACGTTACGGGCAGCAATTCGCGGTTCCTCTCGTCGGACATTATCACCGAGTTTCGCGGCCGCGGAGATGAGATTCGCGTCTACCCGCTGTCGTTCATCGAGTTCTGCCAAGGGTCGGGCTTGACTGGCTTCAAGGCTTGGAACGACTACTGCGTGTTTGGCGGTATGCCCCACGTGCTCAGCCTGGATAATGACGACAAGAAGCTCGGTTATCTCAGCGACCTGTTCAGCACCGTATATTTGGTGGACTTAGTTGAGCGCCATCGCGTGCGCAACAAGGAGGAGTTTGCCGAACTGCTCAAATTCATGGCCTCAAATATTGGCGGTTTGACCAATACTACCAAAATGTCCAACACCTTCAAGAGCGCCAAGAATGTGGCCATTGGGCCGGCCACCTTGGCCAAATACCTTTCCTACTGTGAGGATGCGTTCATTATCAAGAAGGCCGAGCGCTACGACCTCAAAGGTAAGCGCTACGTCGGCGGTGTGTGCAAGTACTACTTCACCGACATCGGCGTGCGCAATGCCATCATCGGTATGCGTCAACAGGAGGAATCGCACATCATGGAGAATGTGATTTACAACGAGTTGCTACGCCGCGGCTTCCGCGTGGATGTTGGAGTGGTGCCGCAGCGGATTGTCGACGAGAACAATAAATGGCAGCGTCGCTCATTGGAAGTGGACTTCGTGGCCAACCGCGGGAATAAATGCTTGTACATCCAATCGGCTCTGATGATTCCCGACGAGCAAAAGCGCCGCCAAGAAACCGCCTCACTCAAGGCTCTGAATCAATCCTTCGCCAAGATTGTGGTTGTGAAAGACGACTTCCGCCCGTGGTATGATGACGACGGCATTTTCTACGTCGGCCTGCTCGATTTCTTGCTGGATGAGTCGCTGATATAATACAGAAGGCTCGCAATTGCGAGCCTTCTGTATTATATCGGAGGAGGGGATTATGCGGTGACGCGTTCGAGCCACTTAACCATGGCGAACATTACCACCATGGAGATGAGGCAGACGGCGAGGAATACGCCCCAGGCTTGCCAGATGGGCCAGGATTGGTACATTGCAGAGCCTACCCATAAGATGGAGTTGCCCACAGCGGTGGCACCGAGCCACAAACCTTGACACAAACCTTGCAAGTGTTTGGGCGCTACTTTTGACACGAACGACAAGCCTAACGGCGAAATGAACAGCTCGGCCACGGTGAGGAAGAAATAGATGACGAACATAATCCACCAGCCGCTCTTGAGGGCTTCGTTGTTGCCGGCAGTGAAATCATCGGCCGAGGGATAACCCTTTGTGTAGCAGTAAACCATCAGGAAAAGATAGGTGAGGGCTGCGATACCCATGCCGATGCCAATCTTGCGCGGGGTGGAAATTGCCTTGCCGCGACGACTTAAAGCGCCGAAGATAAGCATGATAACCGGGGTGAGGATGATGACGAAGAAGGGGTTGACGGCTTGCCAAATTTCGGGCGCGATGGCGTCGCTCTTCACGAAGTCGCGAGCAAACAGCGACAGCGAGGCACCATTTTGGTGGAATGAGAACCAGAAGAAGATGGCGATGCCGAGCACGGCAAACAGAGCGTACATACGTTGCTTGATTTCCTTGGCCATAGCCAGCTTTTCTTCAGCGGTGTAGGTCACAGCTGCTGCAGCTACTTTCTTAGTCGGGTCGGGCAGGCCTTTTTTGTAAATCATAAAGATGGCCAAGGAGATGAGCATGGCGGCCACGGAGGCGATGAACGAGTAGTGCACACCGGTGTTGAATGCATCGAGGTACTGGGAGCAGAAGTCCATTTCGCTGCCGGTGAAGTTGGGCGCTACTTTAGCCATGATTTGGGTGAACTTTTCGTAAGCGTCATCGCCCATAGCTTGTTGCTTCTCGATGAATTGGTGAGCAAGGGCGGGAAGGTCGGCATTGTAGGCCATTCCTTTGGTGCCAAGCCACCAAGAGCGGAGCAACGGAGCTACGAACGGAGCGATAAGGCCGCCTACGTTGATGAATACGTAGAAGATTTGGAAGCCGCTATCGCGCTTGTCGGCGTACTTGGGATTGTCATAGAGCTGACCCACAATGGCTTGGAGGTTGCCTTTGAACAAGCCGTTACCGAAGGCAATCATGAACAGCGCCGCGCAAGTGAGAGTGAGCAGCCAGGTGCTGTTTTGCGGGGTAGCCAAGATGGGAATGGAGAGGACGGCATAGCCGGCAGCCATAATGATAAGGCCTTTTTGGATGGTGCCTTTGTAGTTGCCGGTGCGGTCGGCTATTATGCCGCCCACTAAGCTAAGAATGTAGATGCCGCAGTAGAAGCCGGAGTAGATGTAAGAGGCTTTATCACCGCTCAGTCCGAATTTTGAACAGAGAAACAGAGTGAGCACGGCGTTCATGATGTAGTAGCCGAAGCGTTCGCCCATGTTGCTCAACGCTGCGGGAAGTAGTCCTTTAGGGTGTTGGGAAAACATTTTGTAAGACGGTTTTAGGGGTTAGTATTATTGTTGTTTTGTTTTAAATGCAAGGGCATAGAGGCGCATCTGCTTCACCATGGCTAACAGGCCGTTGGAGCGGGTGGGGGAGAGGTGCTCGCCCAGGCCGATGGCATCTATGAAGTGTAGGTCGCAGGCCAAGATGTCGTCGGGAGTTTGGTCATCGAGCACGGAGATGAGCATGGATATGATGCCTTTGACGATGATGGCGTCGCTGTCGGCCACAAAGTGCACGTGGCCATTGTCATCAAGGGTAGCATCGAGCCACACGCGGCTTTGGCAGCCTTCGATCAGGTGCTCCGGGGTCTTGAGTTGCTCGTCGATGGGCGGCAGCTCGTTGCCCAAGTCGATGATTTGGGCGTAGCGGTCGAGCCAGTCCTCAATGTCGGCGAACTCGTCGATTATTTCTTGTTGACGTTCGTTAATTGTCATAATATCAGGGCTTTTCGTTGTAGATTATAGTGAGGACCACGGTGCCGGCATCAGCCATGGCGGTGGGGTCGAGGTTGGCGATGTTGTCGTTGAGCGTGTGCCAAGTGGCGGGGAAGGTGCCGGTGTCGGCGGCATTGTTCTCAATGATATTGCACACGGGTATGCCGCGGCGAATCAGCGGCAGGTGGTCGTCGGTGATGGCGTTGCCGTCGCCCGACACGAAGCGGCCGTCCAAGCCGAGGCGCTTGGCCACGGCCCACACTTTGGCGGTGATGTTCTGCGCCAAGCGGCTCGAAAGGTACTCGCGATGGAAGCGAGCGTTGCGGCCGCCCACCATGTCGAGCAGGATTCCGAAGCGAGGGAGGTTGGCGGTGGTGTAGGACATGTTGGCGGCGAAATGGTCAGCGCCCAAGCACCATGTATCTTCTTGATTATCAGCCTGTGCCCAGTCGGGCGCGCCATAGTCTTCAACGTCGGTGAGCAGGATGTCCACGCCGATTTCGGGCGATTTCAGCTGAAGCTGGCGAGCGATTTCGAGCAATACGGCCACGCCCGACGCGCCGTCGTTGGCGCCATCTATCGGGGTGTTGCGCCGCGCTTCGTCCGGTTCGCGGTCGGCCCACGGGCGAGTGTCGTAGTGTGCAAGCAGAATCACGCGGGCGGTTGCCTCGCGGTTGTACTGCGCAAATATGTTGCTGATTGGCAGCGTTTTACCATCCCAAGCCACGGCCGAGCC
Organism: Muribaculaceae bacterium; assembly: GCA_051878535.1. Lineage (GTDB taxonomy): Bacteria > Bacteroidota > Bacteroidia > Bacteroidales > Muribaculaceae > CAG-873. The sequence goes on along the minus strand of JBJEKG010000191.1, from coordinate 3,046 downwards.
GCGCTGCACCATCACGGTGTCGGCGCCGAAGGCACGCAGCTGCGCCACCAAGTAGTCGCGGCAGGCATCGTGGCCATCCGAACCCGGGGTGCGCGGCCCGAAAGCCACTTGCCGGCGGGCGTATTCCATGGCAGAGTCGCCGCTGAACGTGGCCGCCTCCATCTTGGCCGGCGCGGCTTCCGACGTGGCTTGTGCAGCGCCGCCCGAACAGGAACAAGCCATTGTTAATGCTACCATCAGCGGGATAATATGTGTAAGTAAAGTGTTCATTTTGATTGAATTAGCTGTTTTGCTACTATGATGTCGGCGGCGTGGTCCACATCGATTACCTTGCCGAGGTCGTAGGCTTTCAGATGCCATCCTTCGGCCACCAACTCGCGCTGGAAGCGCCGCATGCGAGCCATTCCGGCTGCAATGCAGCGGTTGAGCACCGCGGCCGCGCCGGGATTCGACAGACCGTAGATGCCGGCGGAGATGTAGCGGTCGTGGTCGGAGGCTTCGTCGCGGTAGGCGGTGATAAAGTGTTGATTATCAACGTCTAAGTAGAGCGGCTTCTCGTCGTCAATGAATGTGGTGACGCCCATGTAGCCGTCGGCCGAGGTGTCGGCGGCGAACTCGGCCACGTAGCGGTTGAATGCCTCGGGGTGGAAGATGGTGTCGACCGTGGTCATAACAAACTTACCTTCAGGTAGTTGCGAGGCGAGCGCGTGGAAGCTGTGCATCGAACTGGGGGTGGATTGCACCACCAACCGCAGTTCGAACGGCAACTCGGCCGCGATGCCGCGCAGGTAGTCGGCCACCTCTGTCATCTGTTCGTTGACAATCACCGCCACCACCTCCGCGCCGCATTGGCCGAAGATGTCGAGCAGACGGCGCACCATCGGCCGCCCGTCGATGTCGACCAACGGCTTGGGCCGAGCCACGCCTTCGCTTACCAAGCGCGACCCTTCTCCGGCTGCTATGATGGCAAAATTCATTCTCCAGATAGGTCTAAAACCACGTTGTCAGAGCCTTTTTCGTAATACTGTTTGCGCAGCGGATGGCGGAACGCCTCTATGTAGTCGCGGCGGTTGCGGGCGATGTCGATGGCGGTGTAGATGGCTTCGCGCAACGAGTCGGGCGAGGCTTCACCCTTGCCGGCGATGTCGTAGCCGGTGCCGTGGTCGGGCGAAGTGCGCACGAAGTTCAACCCGGCGGTGAAGTTCACCCCACGGTCCATCGACAGCGCTTTGAACGGTGCCAAACCTTGGTCGTGGTACATGGCCAGCACGCCGTCGAAGTGCTTGAACCGGCTCGAGCCGAAGAAGCCGTCGGCAGCATACGGTCCGAAAGCTAACACCTTCTCCTCCTGTGCTTTAGCGATGGCCGGAATGATTACTTCCTGCTCTTCCGAGCCGAGCAAACCGCTGTCGCCGGAGTGCGGGTTCAGAGCCAACACGGCGATGCGCGGATTCTGCACGCGGAAGTCGGCACGCAGCGCGTGGTCGAACACTTTCAGCTTCTCCACGATGGCATCGACGGTGATGGCTTCCGACACGTCCTTCAGCGGCAAGTGGGTGGTTTGCAGCGCCACGCGCAATTGGTCGCAGCACATAATCATCAGCGCGCGCGATTGCGGTTCGCCGGCGGCTGCTTCCAAGTACTCGGTGTGCCCCGGGAAGTGGAACGTGTCGCTTTGGATATTCTTTTTATTGATAGGAGCGGTGACGAGCACGTCGATTTCGCCCTGCTTGAGGTCGGCCACGGCCTGCTCCAAAGCAATGAACGCGGCTTTGCCGGCGTCGGCGCTGGATATGCCCGGTTCGGGGCGCACGTCTTCGCCCACCACATTAATTATATTATTAGCATCGGGACGCGCTTCGGCGGCCGAGCGGATTTGGGTGAACACCACGTTGGGCATTTGCAACATCTTGCGGTATGCGGCGGCTATCTTGGCCGAGCCGTACACAATGGGCGTGCACAGTTCGAGCATGCGGTTGTCCTCCAACACTTTGAGGATGACTTCGTAGCCGACGCCGTTGATGTCGCCTTGGGTGATACCCACTTTAAGTTTCTGATCCATATATAGTTATGCGTATTTTTACGATTGATTTTGTCTATTCTTGCCGGCCAACATGCCGCAGGCGGCATCGATGTCCTCACCACGGGATGCACGGATGGTGGCTGTCACGCCGAGGGCATTGAGGCGGTCGCGGAAGGCCTCCATAACCTGCGGCGATGAGGGTCGCATCGCGTCGTCTTCGATTACGTGGAAGCGGATGAGGTTCACACGCGCCGAGGTGCCCTTGATGAGGTTGGCGAGGGCGTCGGCGTGGCGGTAGTCGTCGTTGACCGCGCGCCACATGATGTATTCCACCGACAGGCGGCGCTGGTGGGCGAAGTCGTAGCCGCGCAACAGCTCCATCACGCTGCGGATGGGCCAGGCACGTTCCACCGGCATAAGTTGCTCGCGTTCAGGTGCGTAAGGCGAATGAACGCTGATGGCGATGTGTACCTTGGTTTGGTCCAACAGTCGGCGCAAGCCTTCGATGTTGCCGATGCTCGACACGGTGATGCGCTTCGGGCTCCACGCCAAGCCCCACGGCTCGGTGAGGATTTCGATGGCCTTGAGCACGGCCTCGAGGTTGTCGGTCGGTTCGCCCATGCCCATGAACACCACGTTGGTGAGCTCTTCCGAGCGCGGCACCGACAGGATTTGGTTGATAATCTGCGCGGCGGTCAACTGGCCGTGGAAACCCTGGCGGCCGGTCATGCAGAACGAGCAGTTCATCTTGCATCCCGCTTGCGACGACACGCACAGCGTGGCGCGGTCGCCATCGGGAATGAACACGGCTTCCACATCGCGCCGGGGCGCGCCGCGGAAGAGGTACTTGGCCGTGCCGTCCTTGCTCAGCGCTTGCGTCAGCGGCGCCTCGCGCCCCACGCAGTAGTCCTGCTTGAGCGCTGCACGAGCCTTCAGCGACAGGTCGGTCATTTCATCTATATCAGTTACGCGACGGGCATACAGCCACGCGGCCATTTGCTTGGCGGCAAAAGGCTTCAAACC
>JBJEKG010000190.1:0-2150 GCA_051878535.1 Muribaculaceae bacterium | reverse complement strand
GGTTGTGGCGCGCGAGAAGACGTAATCCTCGATGGCGCTTTCGTTGAAGCCGTCGAGCCACTCGCTTTCGGCTATGGTGGACGGTTGCCAGTCGGCATCGCAACGCACGGCGCGATAGCGCAGGTAGGAGCGGTCCTCGGCGAGTTGGTCGAAGCTGATGTCGAGGCAGTCGCCGGCGCCGAGCACCACCATGGGCGGGGCGAAGATGTTGTCGGCCACGGTGACGCGCAGTGTGCGCACATCGGCGCGGAAGATGCCGGTGAAGGTGTCGCGCGCCGCGGTGGTTAAAGTCGTGGCAATCAGCGCGATGGCAAGCAGGGCGCGGCGCATCATCGCCAGTCGATGGGTTGGAGGCCGTGGGCGCGGAGGTAGTCGTTGGCCAGAGTGAAGTGATGGTTGCCGAAGAATCCGCGCGAGGCCGACAGGGGTGATGGGTGGGCGGAGGTGAGCACCAGGTGGCGCGAGCGGTCGATGCCTTCGCCCTTGCGGATGGCGTAGTTGCCCCAGAGCAGGAACACGATGTGCTCGCGTTCGGCCGAGAGCTTGGCGATGATGGCGTCGGTGAACCGTTCCCAGCCCTTGCCGCGGTGTGAAGCGGCGTCGCCGCGGCTCACGGTCAGCAACGAGTTGAGCAACAGTACGCCCTGATTACTCCAGCGGCGCAAGTCGCCCGAGGGCAGCGGTTCCACGCCCAAGTCGGAGCGTATCTCTTTGAAAATGTTGACCAACGACGGCGGGAAGGGCACGCCATCGTACACCGAGAAGCAGAAGCCGTTGGCTTGGCCGGGTTCGTGGTAAGGGTCTTGGCCGAGGATTACCACCTTGACTTGGTCGAACGGACAGGCGTCCAATGCGGCGAAGATGCGCCCGGCGGGCGGGTAGACTTCGCCTTGCTGATAGGCTTGGCGCACGAACTCCGCCAAGGAGGCGAAGTAGGGACTTTCCCACTCCGATTTGAGCGCGCGTTGCCATGAAGGATGTATGCGGATGTACATATTTTGCGATAATTTTTTGCAAATCTACGAAAAAAGCAGTAAATTTGCACCATCAAAACGAGAAAAAATTGCTACGCTCCTGTAGTTTAATGGATAAAATTTCGGATTCCGGTTCCGACGATAAGGGTTCGATTCCCTTCGGGAGTACAATTCCAGCCTGATAATCAACCGGTTATCGGGCTTTTTTTATTATGAACGAAGAATTACTACAGGCAATAGTTGGTGCGCCCGCCGGGCGCACGGTGGTGGGGCGGTTTGCGCCCTCGCCCACCGGACGTATGCACCTTGGCAACGTGTACGCGGCGCTGATGTCGTACTTGTCGGCGCGGAGCCGCGGCGGGCGGTGGATAGTGCGGATGGAGGACATCGACACCCAGCGCTCGCGCCGCGAGTATGCCGAACAGTTGCTCGACGACCTGCACTGGCTCGGCCTGCAGCCCGACGGCGCGGTGGAGTATCAGAGCGACCGCTACCATATATATAATGAGTACCTGCAGCGGCTGGCGGCCGCCGGACTGGTGTACCCATGCCGATGCACGCGAGCCGAGATTATGGCATCGGCTCCGCATCAGAGCGACGGCCACGTGGTGTACTCCGGTCGCTGCCGTCCGGCGCAACCGCGCTACGATGCCGCCACGTTGCGCGAGACCTTGCGCCTGCGGGTGAATGCCGACGCCGTGGAAGAGTTCGCCGACGACCTGTGCGGCCCGCAGCGCGTGGCCGTAGCCGCCGAGTTTGGCGACTTCGCCCTGCGCCGGCGCGATGGCATGTGGGCCTACCAATTTGCTGTGGCCATAGACGACGCGCTGATGGGCGTGACCGAAGTGGTGCGCGGCGACGACTTGCTGCTGTCGACCGCACCCCAACGCTATATCCAGCGACTGTTAGGCCTTCCGCAACCTGAGCGCTATGTGCACCTGCCACTGCTGCGCAACGCCTCCGGCCAACGCCTGTCGAAGCGCGACGGCAGCCTTTCGCTCGCCGCCTTGCGCCCCACGCACTCGCCCGAAGCCGTCTTGGCGCAAGTGCTGGCAGCCGCCAACCTCCACGCCAGCCTGCTGCAAGCGCTGTAACCGGCTGAGCCGAAAAAAGCAGCGCCCGCGGTGGGCGAGCGCTGCTTGCGGTATGGAGGTGTGGATTAGATCCAGCGGGTGA
>JBJEKG010000189.1:0-10839 GCA_051878535.1 Muribaculaceae bacterium | reverse complement strand
ATGAGAACACGCGTTCCACGCGTGTGCGCGGCTGTCCCGAGACTGGTTGTCGTGGTGAGGCGGCAGCCGAACACCGCCGCCGCGACCATCCGGGCGCGGACGCGGCAGGCCGCCGTCCCTACCGACAAAAAAACGTAGGACGTAAACGTTAAAACGTAAATTTTATAAAATACGTTCTACGTTTACGTTTTACGTCTAAACCATACCCACCTCCGCCTAAATCTGCCAAATCTGCGTGAGAATCTTTCGGCGGGTGGGAGATGGCGGACGGCAGGCTCGGCCGGGGGCCGGGTCTGCCGTCGTGACTAACTTGCAGTTCTATGGGTTATTTGCGGACTTTTTTGCCGTTGATGATGAAGATGCCGTGGTGGGCTTGGTCGGCGGAGATGCGCACGCCGCCGAGGGTGTAGATGGCGGGGGCTTGTTGCGGGTCGGCATCGATGGCGGCGATGCCGTCTTGGCCGGTGGTCACCTTGATTTCGTCGATGTAGGCGCGTTGTTTGGCGGCGGAAGAGGATTCGGTGTAGAACCGGATTTGGCAATCGGCGGCTACGCCTGTGATGGTCACGGCATACTGCTGGTTGGCCAGTACGGTTTCACCTTCGACGGTTTCGGGGAGTTCGATGGAGATGAGCGTGCCGGATTGCTCGCCGTATTGGAGGTTGCCCTCGCCGATGAGTTCGATGTGGAGGGTGGTTACGTCGGCCAACTGGGCGGCGGCGTTGAAGGTGAGAGTGGCAGCTTCGCCGTTGAGGGCGAAGGCGGGGGTGGTGATTGAGCCGGGGTTCTTCTTGGTGGCGATGCGCACGCATTGGTTGCAGATGGCCACTTTGACGAAGTCGCCCCACCCTTCTTGGTTGTCCAAAAGGGTAGCATCGGTGAGGTCTTCGGCGCCGACTTCCACGGTGCCGTCGGCGGAGTTGTCGAAGTAGCCGTCGTTGCCGCCGTTGCCTTTGAGGTTGTTGAACGATTCGTAGAACACAACTTCGGCGTGTGCTCCGATGGCCATAGCGGCCACAATCATAATTGAAGTAAAGATTCTTTTCATACCTAAGTTATTGATTACCATTTGATTTCAGTTGTCTTTGCAGCGGAATTGTTGGACGCGCCGGGGGTGAGGGCAATCATGTACCATGTGCCGGAGCCATCGGGGCAACGGCCGTAGGCCTGCTTGGTGTTTTCGCCATTGTACACGGGGTCGGTTTCGTCCCACACCTGGCCTTTGGCGGCGCTGGGGTTGATGAAGGTGTCGACGAGCTTGCCGTCGGGTGCTTGGAGGTCGAAGCGGAGCGACTTTTTGGCCGAGAGGCCGGCGGTGAAGCCCATGGAGTAGTCGGTGGCATCGGAATTGAGCACGAGGAAACCGTGGGCGGGAATTTGGGTGTTGGCCGGAGCCACGTATACCAATTCGTCGCCGTTCTTGACGATTTTCATGCCGGCGATGTCGACGGTGGCGTCGGAGGTGTTGTACAGCTCGATGTATTTCTGCGGCTTGTTGCCGTTGAGCTCGTTGAGGCGGATGGCAGCGGTGCCCGTAGCGCCTTCGTCGGGGGTGGGATCGGGGTCAGGAGTGGGCGCCGGAGTGGGTTCTTCGGTGGGCCACACGGGTTCGTCGTCGGTTTTGCAACCGGTGGCGGTGGCGGCCATAAGGGCCACGGCCATAAGGGTGTATGTGATAGCTTTCATTGGGTAATCAGTTTAGAATGAGATTATTGCACGCATTTGGAAGATGTGGAAGTCGATGCCGTCGGGACGAGCCACGTTCAACTTTTGGCCGCCCTGGGTCACTTGGCCCTTGCTGTCGGCATACTTGTCGTTGTTCATGAAGGTGTAGTTGAGGCCGAGGGCCAAGTTGGAAGTGGGATACCAGTTGATGGCAGCCGACCACGAGGTGGCTTGGCCGCCGGTGATGTAGGCGCGGCTGTCGTGCCAGTCGTTCATGTTGATGTTGCTGACGCGAGCTGCCACTTCGAGGTTGCCGCCGCGGCGGTTAACGGTCATCGGGCCGAACTCGGCATCGTCGGGCGAGTAGCGACGGTTGCTGCCGAGAATCATGTAGGATGCGGTGGCGTACCAGCCGTTGAACTGGGCGTTGCGCAGCGAGATTTGCTGCATGTTTTCGTAGCCGTGGCGGGCGATGGTGTTGAACACGTATTCGCCGTAGGCCAAGAATTTGTCGTAGCGGAAGCCGAGTTCCCAACCTAAGGTGGTGTAGTTGTCGACGTTCTCAACTTCGGCTTGAACGAAGCGACGATGGTCGACGCGGCTTTCGGGCAGAGTGCGGAAGAGGACGGTGTGGTCGTCGGCACCTTCGCCGGCGGGCCGGCGGTAGTTGGCATAACCGCCGATGTGGATGGTCATCAAGTCGTTATTGATGGGCGAGAAGGCCACGCGGCCGGCCACTGCCCAGCCGTCGGAGCCGCGGTTGCGCTCTTTCTGGAGGATGTCGACGCTGCGGCCGAACACGCCGGCGGATGCCCACCAGCCGCGGCCCCAACCGGTGCCGCTCAAGCCTAAGCAACGGCCGTCGGCGAAGGCCTCAACGGGCATGGGGCGCTCGGCCATGTTGATGTACTTCGAACTGGTGAGGCGTTCCATGCTCATGGGCACTTTGAAGTTGCCGAAGCGCACGTTCCAGTGGTCGTTGAAGCGGTAGCCGAGGTACATATCCTTGATTTCCACCTCGTTATAGGCGAAGTCTACGTCCAATTCGGCGAACCAGTTGTCCAATTCGGCTTTGAGACCGAGGCGGGCGCGGCGCACGATTATGCCGTTGCTGAAGCGGAAATTACCATCATCGTATTCGAGGTCTTTGTTGAGTTTGGAGGTGAGGTTGTCCACGCTCTCGGTGGGCGAGTACACGGCGGCTTCGAGGTTGACACGGTTGTCCATCCACAGGTGGAAGCGGCCATCGTTGGAGCGGAAGTGCAGCTTACCTTTTTGGAAGTACACTTGCGCGGGGCTGATGGTGTCGGACGAAGGCATTTCTTGCGCTTGCGCGCCCACAGCCCACAGAGCCATCATAGCAATTACCAATTTTTTAATCATAATGAGTAAATTTTAAATCTGCGGCAAAGTTAGCGCTAAAACATTACAAAAGTGTTTCAGAGCGGTTAACATTCTGTTAAACCCGGCAGCTTCGCTGCGCCGAACCGGGGTTGGAAATGTGAAGCCCGGGATGACTCGCGTCATCCCGGGCTCCGTAAGTTCTTTTAATTAAATAATCCTACTAAATCTTTATCTTGTCAGTATCACTTTAGCTGCTTGGGTGGTGCCGTCGTGTTGGACGGTGATTACGTACACACCGGGGGCGAAGTCGGCCAGTGACATTGAGAAGTCGGCGGCGGTGGCAGCGTGTTGGGCCATTACCATACCGGAGGCTGTGGCGATGGTGAGGTGGTCGAAGCCGCCGGTGACGGTGAGGGTGCCATCGGCAACGGTGATGACGGATTCGGCTTTGGCAACGTTGGCTACGCCGGTGTCTTCGATGATGACGGTGGCGGTGGCTTGACCGGTGGCACCGTTTTCGTAGACGGTTTCAACGGTGTAGGTGTATGTGCCAAAGTCGAGGTCGAGGTCATCGAAGGAGTTCATCACCATGGGATACTCGTTGAGCTTTTCGCCGTTGCGGTAAACGATGTAGCCAACCATGGGCGAGTATTGACCTTTTTGACCGATGTAGAGGTCATCGAGGAAGAGTTGGTAGATGTACTGTGTGATGTAGTGGAGAGCTACGTAGCGGGCGCCGGCGGGAATTTCCACGGAGTAGTATTGCCAAGCGGCGGAGTTGGTGGCGATGAGTGTGGCGCGTTGGAAGCTCTCGATGTTGTTGTCGGTCATGGAGTATTCCACGGAGAGTTTTTCGATACCGTAGCCGGCATTGCGAGTGCGGAGGCAGAATGATACCTCGAGAGTGCCTTCGAAGTTGAGTTCGGGCGAGATAACCCAGTCGTCGTTGACGATTTGTTCGATGTTGCCGGAGGTGAACATGAGCATTTGGCTACCGTCGGGCTCGCCGGCGAGGTCGGGATCTTCGGGGTCAGTCATGTCGGGGCAGTAGATCATAGCGGTCATGCGTTCACCTTCGTGTTGGTAGTCGATAACGGAGTTGGAGTAGGTGTAAGCGCCGTCGCCGTCGATGTAAGTCCAGCCTTCCATGGGGTCGATGGAGAAGGGAGTTTCGCTTTGGAAGTCGTTGTAGATGCCGCAGCGATAGGCGGGGGTGATATTCCAGCTGAGGGTGACGTTGTTTTCGTTGGTAACAACTTGGAGGTCGCGGACTGCAGCGCCCCATTGCTCGCCGGTGAAGTCGATTTCAACGGATTCGGAAGCGACTTCGATGCCGTCGGCATATTGGGTGAACACTTGATAGGTTTGGGTGCCGAACAGGGGTGTGGAATCGGTGAAACCGGCGGTCGCGCTTTCGGCGTAGAAGGTATCGTTGCGTTTCACCACGTATCGGCTTACTTCGTTGGCGGTGGCAGCGCTGTCCCAGGTGAGTTGGACTGCTTGGTTATCGTCTGACACAGCTGCTACGAGGTTGGTTGCACCGGGATAATCGGAGGCGGCGTTTACGTCGTAGGTGAGGGTAACGGGCACGATAACATCTTCGCTGAGATTGTTGGAAGAGATGACAATATTGCACTGCTTTTGGTCGCCGTCAGCGAGACCGTCGGTGTTGAGGTTGAAAGTAACTTCGCCTTGTTGACTTGCTTCAAGGGTGATGGGATTTTCATCGAGGGTGAGCCAGGTTTCGGTGGGGTAGAGTTTGATGATGAACATCTGTTGGCCACCTTGACCGGAGCGCGAGCTGTAAGCCTGCATGAAGATGAGTGATTGGAAGCCGGGCACCACTTCGGTGGATGATTGTATGGCAGCTGAAGAAGGCGAGAGCATATTGTTGCCGGTGGCAAAGATGCTGCCGGAGAGGTTGGCAGAGTCGAATGAATCTACGATGGTGCCGGTTTCGAAGGAGTATTTGCCGAAGATGAAGCCTGCGGGGGAGTAGTTGGACTTTACCAACCATACGTATGGACCACCTACGGAGTAGTTATCGAAAGCGAAGAAGCGATACAATGCGGGCATAGGGATGGTTTCGTTGATGGAGCCGTCGGCATTGAGGCGGTTGAGGCCGTTGTTGGAGAGCACGTAGAAAGCTTCAGTACGCTTGTCGTAGGCGATTGAGTTGATAGCGGTCAAGGTGAGGTCGATACCAATTTTCTGCGAGTCGAGGATGACGTTGTTTTCAAGATCTACGGGGATGATGTAAGCGGGTACTTTGGGTTCGCTCCAAGCACGGGCTGCGGTGTATACGTAGAGCTGATTTTCGCTGGCGAAAATGCCGGAGACGGAGTGGCTGACACCTTCGGTATCGTAGGTCAAGGGACGAGAGGCCACGACGTTGCCTTGCATGTCGATTTCGATGAGCTCGGGCGAGGTGTAGTTGATGCCCTTTTGGTAGAACTTGCCGTTGAGGTAAACGATGGGGTTGGACACGCCGGAGTTGTTATCGAAGGAATGTTTCACGGCGAATTGGTCGCGAGCGTCGATGCTGCCGTATTCGGGAGTGGAGACATTGCCGGTGGGGATGAATTCCACGGAGACATCGGCTGAAGCGTCGCCTTCGTTGGCTACGGTGATTTCGAAGGAGCGTTCGCTGCGGGGGCCCATGGTGGCTTCAACGGAAGAAGTGGAGGTAGTCAGACGGCCGCCGGGAACGTTGACCATAAAGTTGTTGTCGTCGGCATCGATAGAGGCTTCGGTGGAGAAGGTCATACCATCGCGAGCAACGGTGAGTTGATAGTCACCGCTTTGGATTTCGTCGAAAGCGAATGTGCCGTCGGCTAAGGTAGTGGTGGTGAAGGTGATACCGATTTCTTTCATGGTGGCGGTCAGTTCCACGGGCGCGGTGAGGGGCTGACCGGCGTAGGTAACTTGGCCGGCAACGGAGGTGTTGTGGAACGCCCACGCGGCCACGCGGGTGATTTGCCAGTTGTAAGCAGTGGGAGCGCCATCCACACCGGAAGCGCGCAGGCGGAAGCGGAATTCTTTGCCTTGTACGGCTTCGGTAACGTCGAACAGGGCTTCATAGAATGTGTTGTACTTGGCTACGTAAGTCACACTGCCCACGTTGACCCATTCTTCGGAGCCTTCCACCAGCACGTCCACATTCATAGTTTCTTCGCTGATGCCTTGCATGTAGCTGTTGCCGCCGTAGTAGAATGCAATCTTCACGATGTCGTCGGCACCGGCTTTGAGCGGACGCGAAACAACGGTTTGGGCAAAGTCCAAATCATAACCGTGGTGGTACTGGATTACATGGTCGCCATCGTTACCGTTAACTTGGATGCTCCAAGCGGAAGATGAGTCGCCGCAATTGATTTCCATGTAGCTTTTATCAAAGCGATGGAATTCAACGAATTTGGGGTAGGCGTAGTCGAAATCATCAACCAAGGGCAGAGCGCGAGTGTCGTCCAAGGTGACGGCAGCGGATGCCACTGCGGTTTCAGCGCCTTCGGCATTGACGGCGCGGAGCTCGTATTGGTAGGTGGTGCCTTGCTCGGGTACAGCGGTGTCGCGGAATGAGTAGGTATATGGTGATAAAGGTTCGGTGTTGAGCTTTTCGGCGCCGCGGTAGATGTTGTAACCGGCTACGTTGTCGCTTGCGGCATCGGTTACCACGGGCACGGAAGTGGCTTTGAAGTTGATGCCGCTGTAGTCGACAAACATCATGTAGGTTTGGTTATCTTGACCGGTGTAAGTGGTGATGGTGCGGGGATAGTACACTTCTTCCACGCCGGCTTCGCCCACGAAGTCGTGGAGGTCGAAGGTCTTGCCGGTGAAGTCGAGCAGGTCGAGGTCGTATTCATACACCACGCGGTTATGGGTGTTGGAGTTGGCAAGGGCATAGAGATGTTTGCCGATGACGGTTATGTCTTGGCAAATGACTTCGCCGTCCATGTTGATGGTGAAATCGATGCTACCGTCCAAGATTGTGCCCTTCATATCGATGAAGTAGAGACTGTGGTAATCGCCAACGGCAAAGCCGCCACGGCCTTCGTCGAGCCAAGGCAGATATTGGAGGAAGTAGATGAACTTGCTTGTGGGAATCACGCGAACGATTTCGTGTTTTTCGATGTCAACCACGAAGATGCTGCGGCGTTCAAACTCAATCATGTAGCAGTATGTGCCGTCGGTGGTAGTTTTCCACACGTCGTCGAGGCCGGGGATGTTGAATGCTTCTAAATAGGTGCCATCGAGGGCATAGCGGCACATGGTGTTGTAACCGCAGTAAACGCTGTTGCCAAAGACGTAAGCGTTACTGTGGCTAAGTTGGTAGGAGAAGGCGGGACGCCAGTTGTCGATGCCCACTTCGGTGGGTTCGCCGGCGGTGAGCGGTTGCCATTGGAGCTGCACGGCATCGTACCACGTGCGTGTCCATGTCATCTCGGTCGACTCGGCAGCGCGAGCTTCGAACGCGGTCAGCAACAGCGACATTGCTGTTGCAACCGACATGATTCGTTGTGATAACTTGTTCATAAAAATAAATGTTAGTTTTGTTAGGGTTATTTTTTGAGTGCAAAGATAATTTAAATGTAGATTCGCACCAAATTTTCGGGCGACAAATTTTAGGGGTGTGTCACAGCTGTTTATAGTGTCACAAGATTGATTTACAAAGCTTTACTAGCGCGTAATTTGCAGCTTGTAACGCGAAATTGTGACATTTATTCGTGTGATTTTCCGCCAAAAGTTGGTCATTGTAGGTGTTTTTATTTAATGAATATATGTGGTATGTGAATTATTTTTTGTACATTTGCAAATAAATAATCCTACGACATGTTGCGCACAATTTACACATTTATATTATCTATTATTTGCTTGTGCATTGCCATTAGTTGTGGCAATGACACTGCTTCGGAGTATGCCTCGGCCAAGGCGTGCCTCGATGAGGGTGTGCGCCATTACCAATCGCAGCACAACGATAGCGCGCTACTCTGCCTGAAGCAGGCGGAGCAGTTGGCCGAGGAACACGGTTTCGACAGCCTGCTGTGTGAGACGTGGATAGCGCTGGCCAAGGTGAATGCTGTGTCGGCCAACTTTTACTTGGCGCACCAATATGCCGACAAGGTGTACACCACCGCCCATCGCACAAACGACAAGGAGCGTTTGGCCATGAGTTGCAACCTGTTAGCATCCATCTATGATATGCAGGACAGCACGGAGCGCGCATTTGAATACATTGATGAACTGAAAATGTATGCCAACTACGGTTCGGAGCGTTTGAGGGCATACTCGCTGGCCAACATCGGCATCTTCTACATGCGCAAGCGCCAAAATGCTATCGCCAAGGAGTATCTTAATCAGTCGATTGAGGTGATGCCGTTGGCCGACGCATTCTGCTCATTAGCAGTGATTTGCGGGCGCGAAGGCGATATGGAGGAGGCAGCACGACTGTGGGGAATTGCCCTTCAGACGCCGGATTTGTACTACAAAATCACGTTTCTAAAAGCCCTTGCTACACAGTACTATCAAATGGATCAGTTCCGCGAGGCAGCGGAAATCAATGACCAAGTTGTGGCGCTCACCGACACGCTCACTCGCCGGCGGCAAACGGCTCAAATTCAGGAACTTCAGTTGCGCTACGACCAGCAGCGCATCCAGCAGAAGATGGAGCGGCACACGTTCATCGCCATCGTGGTAATCTTGGTGTTGCTGATTGCGGGCGTGTGGTATGTGTTCTACACGCGCTTCAAGCACAGCCGCATGAGTAGGTTGATTTCGAACAGTCAGTCATTGGTTGAGACTTACACGCGGCAGATTGGGCAGCTTGAGCAGAGCGGCAAAGCGGCTGAGCAACAGATAGTTGAATTGCGCAAGCGTATCTCGGTACTGCAAAAGAAGCAGTCTGAGATACTGTCGCTCGGGCGCCAGCGTTACCACGAGTTGGAATCGGGCGGCAAGACGGTTAAGTGGAGCAAGGACGACTTCGAGCACTTCATCGAGTACTACAAGGTGGTTGACCTGCCGTTCGTGCAACAACTTGAGACAGAGTATGATAACCTCAGCGCCATCCACAAAGTGTTCCTTATCCTGCTCAACCAAGGCAAGACCAACGACGAGGTGCAAGACACAATGGGCCTGTCGGCGGGCGCCTTCCGCACCATGAAATACCGCATCAAAAAGAAGCAACTCATCCCCGACGCATAACCGCCCGCAGATTCTGGCGAAGGAGTGGATGCAGCTCGGCTTCCGCCTCGCCACAGAACCCACAGCGGACGATAGGGGGGGCCACGGCACAGGTTGCGGGCGGCCATCCGGGGTCCCCCGAGGCAAGCCTCGGGGCTACAGGTGGACGCACGTGGGGGCGCCACGGCACAGGTTGCGGGCGGCCTTACGGGGTCTCCCGAGGCAAGCCTCGGGGATAGAGGTGGACGGGGGGAGTGTGACGAAGGGCTACGCTTTTGGCGCAGCCCTTCGGTGGTATGGATGGGATGGATTAGCGGATGAAGAAGGTGGCGATGTTGCTGTCGGCGGCGGTGACGATGAGGTAGCTGTAGATGCAGCTTACCAGACCGAGGAGCATTACGCCGGCGAGGGAGATCCACATGCCGATGCGTTCGCCGCAGGAGCTACGGAAGGTGGGGATGACGCATTCTTCTTCGCTGATGAACATTGCTTTAACCACGAGGAGGTAGTAGTAGAGGGAGATGATGGTGTTGATCAAAGCGATGAGCACGAGCACGTAGATGGCAGGGGATGCGCCTTGCAGGGCAGCTGTGAAGATAAAGAACTTCGAGAAGAAGCCTGCGAAGGGAGGAATACCTGCCAAGGAGAACATGGCGAGCATCATGGTGAATGCCAAGCGGGGGTTGGTGCGATAGAGGCCGCGATAGTCGTCCATGGACACTTTGCCGGTGGCGTTTTCGATGGCTCCGATTACGCCGAAAGCGGCGAGGTTGGAGAAGATGTACACCAAGATGTAGAACATCATAGCGGCAACGCCGAGGGCGTTGTAGGCGATGATGCCGAGCATGATGTAGCCGGCTTGTGAGATGGATGAGAATGCGAGGAATCGCTTCATGTTGCGCTGGCGGATGGCGAAGAGGTTACCGATGGTGATGGTGAGGACGATCAGAGCATAGAGCATCCATTCCCATACTTGTGAGTAGCATACGCCGAATACCTGCGAGAGGATGACCATGAATGCGAAAGCGGCTGCGCCTTTGGAGATGACCGAGAGGTAGGAGGTGACGGAAGTGGGTGCACCTTGGTAAACGTCGGCGGTCCAGAGGTGGAAGGGCACGAGCGAGAGCTTGAAGCCAACGCCTGCAATGACGAAGGCGAGCGCGATGATGAGCATGGTGCCGTATTGGCCGGCCAGCGCCACGTAGATTTGGCTGAAGTAGAGTGAACCGCTAAGGGCGTAGACGAACGACAGGCCCATCATGAAGATGGCTGAGGAGAATACGGCGGTGAGCATGTATTTGACAGCAGCTTCGTGGCTTTCGTAGCGATTTTTGTCGAAGGCGACCATTGCAGCCAAGGGGAGCGAGGCGCATTCGAGGCCGATGACGAATACAAGGAAGTGACGAGCTGAAATAATGAGGTACATGCCGAAGAGGGTCACAAGGAGCAGTTCGTAGAATTCGCCGCGACGCATAATCATAAGTTCGCCGTTGGCCCATTTAATGGATTGGATGAGCACGATGACCATACCAATATTGAGTATGTTCTTGATGGCGATGATTACGGCAGAGGTTTCGTACATGCCGGCGAAGGCTTCGGTGGTGGCGGAGCAGCAGGAGCAGAAGCTACCGGCGATGCCGAAGGCTGTGGTGG
>JBJEKG010000188.1:0-10860 GCA_051878535.1 Muribaculaceae bacterium | reverse complement strand
ACTTCAACCTCACCAACATCACCGACAAGGGCAACGCCCAATTCATCGGCCTGCTCGGCGGCGAATCCCTCGGCACCACCATCTCCAACGTGCACGCCACCGACCTCACCATCTCCACCGACGCCTCCGCTTGCGTTGGCGGTTTGGTCGGCAACCTCGCCTTGTACTCCACCGTCTCCGACTGCTCCATCAGCGCTGCCAACATCGAAGCCATTAACGGCACCAACGTGGGCGGCATCGTTGGCGCTTCGCACACCACCAGCGCCATCAAAGCCTGCGCATTCAGCGGCGAACTCGACGGCAACAACGCCGTGGGCGGCATCGCCGGTTCCTCCGATGGCAACTGCGAAATCCGCAACTGCCACGTCAGCGCCGACATCTACGCCAACCACACCGTGGGCGGCATCCTCGGCTCGTCAAAACGCGACGTCGTAGCCAACAACTACATCGAAGGCTACATCACCTCCATGATTCCCTCATGGGACGGCCCCGCCACCGGCGGCGTCATCGGTTACCTCGACTCCGACTACACCGGCAACGATACCAAAATCATCACCGGCAACGTAGTGGCACTCAACCAAATCCTTGCCGCTACTTCCGAATCCGAGCCCTCGTGGGAAACTCAATACCTCACCGCTCACCGCATCGTGGGCCGCACCGCCGTCAACGAAGAAGCTGAAATTGTCGACTATGACCGCAGCCAATCCGACTGGTGGAACTATCCCATCTACGGCGATCCCCTGCCCGCCGACCTCGGCTTAGCCAACAACTACGCCGTAAGCGACCTCCCCTCTTTCGATGCTGAAATCACCGGCGCTGATTCCACCGAAGGCGCTTCAATCGACCGCGCTTCCATCAACCAAGAATTCCTCGCCGGTATCGACTTCGCCTTCGGTGAAGCCACCGACACCCCCTGGAAGGAAAGCGCCGCTGCAGCCGTCCTCTACTTTGAAGACGCCGCTCAAGCCATCGCACTTACCGTTGCCAAGGAAGAATCCACCGAAGTAGTGCTCACCTTCCCCGCCGTGCTCGGCTCCAAAGAGAGCGGAATCAACGTGTCATACTCCGCCGATGGTGTAGTCTTCGTTAACCCCCTCGATCGTATGGGCAACGCCTCCGCTAAATTCGACGTCGTCGGCCTTGAAGAAGGCGTTGTCGACGTCACTATCACCTACCTCGGCGCCACCTTGGTGCTCAACATCACCGTAGGCCCCGCCGGCGTATCCGACATCACCATCGACCACGCTCAAACCATCACCTTCGACGGTACCACCGTCAAAGCCGACGGCGCAATCCGCGTTTACAATGCCGCCGGCATCCAAGTAGCCGCCGGTAGCGACGCCGTAGCCGTCGACCACCTCACTCCCGGCATCTACGTGGCCGTGTCCAACGACTCCACCCTCAAATTCCGCAAATAATCCCAACCCATCCCCTCAATAAAAAAAGCGCCCCCCTCCGGGCGCTTTTTTCTTACCCTATTCACAATCCTTTTTAGAAAAGCTTCGAGCTCTTGCTCGCTACAGGCCGGATGCCTCAAGCCGCGCCATTTTTTTGTAACGGCTCTGAGCTTTAGCGAAGTCTAATTTTCTGGGGTCTTTTGCGCGGAGATTTGGTGGTTTGGAAAATTATTTGTAACTTTGGGGTGTCAAATATTTGGCACCCTTTTACTTACTTAACACCTTCCATCCCCCATGAAAATTACTCCCGTAATAATTGGTTTGGCTCTGGCTCTCCCTGCCGCCGCTCAAACCGCTCCCACTGAAAACGAGGTCATCCTCCACGCTTGGACTTGGAACCTCAACACCATCGCCGAAAACATGGCCGACATCGCCGCCGCCGGTTACAAGTATGTGCAGACTTCGCCGGTGCAAACCTGCTTCGTAGGCGACAACGGCGGCCCCGCCCTGTTCAGTGAAGAAGGCGACTCGGTGATGGGCAAATGGTACTTCTACTATCAACCCACCGACTGGCAAATTGGCAACTACATGATGGGCACTCGCCAAGACTTCAAGAATATGTGCGACAGCGCCTACCACTACGGCGTGAAAGTCATCGTGGACGTATTGCCCAACCACGTGGCCATCGACCACACCGCCGTGCTACCCTCGCTCCACGCTGCTGTGGGCGGTGAGGAAAACCTCTACCATGCCAATGGTTTCACCCCCATCACCGACTACAACGACCGTCTGCAATGCACCACCGGCGAAATGGGCGGCCTCAAAGACGTGAACACCGAAAATCCTGACTTTCAGTACTATTACCTCCAGTACGTCAACGACCTTATCAACCTCGGTGCCCGCGGCTTCCGCTACGACACCGCCAAACACATCGGCGTGCACTCCGACCCCCTCGACCCCAAATCCGAACGCAATAATTTCTGGGACGTGGCCACCGGTCGCGAAGCCGTGCGCGGTCTATCGCTGCTGATGCCCGACAGCCTGTACATCTACGGCGAAGTGCTCCAAGACCGCAACGTGCCCGAAGCCGAATACGCCGAGTACATGGACATGACCGCATCGTCCTACGGCCACGTGCTTCGTGATGCCCTCCGCCAAGGTCACCTCAACCAAGATATGTTCACAAACTGGCACCACAGCCAAACTCCCGAACACCTTGTTACCTGGGTGGAAAGCCACGACACTTATTGCAACGCCCACGAATCGGCCGACATGGACGACGACCTCATCCGCGTAGGCTTCGTGTTCCTCACCGCTCGCCAGCACGGTCGCCCGCTGTTCTACAGCCGTCCCGCCGGCTCCACCCGCCAAAACTACTGGGGCAACAACCGCATCGGCGCTCGCGGCAACGACGAGTTCAAGCACCCGCAAATCGTAGCCGCCAACCGCTTCCGCACCGCCATGGCCGGTCAAGCCGAACAAATCTTCGCCAACGACAGCTACGAAGTGGTGGAAGTGTGCCGCGGCAATGCCGGCGCAGTGCTCATCAACTTCGCCTCCACTCCCAACAAGGTGAAACTCGACACCACTCTGCCCGACGGCTCTTACACCGACGCCGTTTCCGGTGCCTCATTCACCGTAAAGAATGGCAAGTTGCAAGGCTCGCTCCAGCCGCGTACTTCCTACGTGCTTTACAGCCTTTAATAAAATTTAACCATACGAGTTTTGTTACTTTTTAAACCGAAAACAATTAAAACAGCAGGTAATCGCTCGCGATTCGTTGCAATTTGCTATCTTTTCCACAGTTTCGATTTCTAACGCTATAAAAAGATGTCGCATAACATAAAAAAAGATTTGGCAAAACGGAAAAAAGTGGTTAACTTTGCATCGGAAATGAAACGACAACACTGCTTTTTCATAGAAAAGAACTACACTCGTCATAGTGGAATTTAAAACTTAAAAAGATCTGGAATAGACATATTAATCTAACATTAAGTACACAGTATGTTTGTATAATGCCGGTTTGTGAAAATCGGCATTATATTTTATAATAATCGAAGCTCATGAATATCATCGAAATAGAATCCCTTACCCATCCCGGCGTGGAAGTGTTCTCCACCCTTACCGAAGCGCAGTTGCGCAATGCGCTCCATCCCGACCAAGCTATCTTCATAGCCGAAAGCCCTAAGGTGATTAACGTGGCTCTGAATACCGGTATTGAGCCGGTGGCGTTGCTGTGCGAACGCCGTCACATCATCGGCGACGCCGCCGACATCATCGCCCGCTGTCCCGACATTCCTATCTACACCGGCTCGCGCGAGTTGCTCAGCCGCCTCACCGGTTACACCCTCACCCGTGGGGTGCTCTGCGCCATGCGCCGCCCGCAGCTGCCCACAGTGGAGCAAGTGTGCGCATCCGCCCGCCGCGTGGCCGTGATTGATTCGGTGGTCGACACCACCAACATCGGCGCCATCTTCCGCAGCGCCGCCGCCTTGGGCATCGATGCCGTGTTGCTCACTCGCCAGTCGTGCGACCCGCTCAACCGCCGCTCGGTGCGCGTGTCGATGGGCTCGGTGTTCTTGGTGCCTTGGACGTGGATTGACGGCGAGGTAACCGCCACGCTCCACACCGTGGGCTTCACCACCGCCGCTATGGCTCTGACCGACCGCTCCATCCCCATCGACCATCCCGACTTGGCCGCCCAAGAGCGCTTAGCCATCATCCTCGGCACTGAAGGCGACGGCCTCGCCCCGCAGGTTATCTCCGCCGCCGACTTCACCGCCCGCATCCCAATGGCCCACGGCGTCGACTCCCTCAACGTGGCCGCCGCAGCCGCCGTCGCCTTCTGGCAACTCCGCTAAGTCCTCACGCAGATTTAGCAGATGTATACGGAGCGGACGGTTTTAGACGATTGGTGAGTACATTGATGCAAAAAACGTCGGAAATGTTATTTAATTCAGTAAAAATGATTATCTTTGCAAAAAATTAGTTGATTATGACACAGTTAACTATCAATATCGAAGATGCTTCATTGATTCCGCAATTGAAAGCCATTTTGTTGACTTTTAAGGGAGTTTCGATAGAGCCCGCTCCCCAAAAGCCAACCGGACTTGACGAATCCTACCGCGATTTGCGCGAGGGTCGCGTGCATCACTACAACTCAGCCGAAGAGATGTTTCAAGCCTTAGGTATATGACCTACAAAGTTACGACCACCAACCACTTTGAAAAGGCACTGAAAAAGTGCATAAAAAGGGGTTGGACATATCAAAATTCAAAACTTGTGTTAGCATTTTAGCTTCCACAGGTACTCTACCTGCGCAATATCGGCCACATAAATTAGTTGGGCAGTATGCCGGAGCGTGGGAGTGCCATATACAGCCGGATTGGCTTCTCGTGTGGGAACAGCATGATGATGTGTTGACATTAGTGCTACTTGACACCGGTTCACATTCCGATTTGTTCTAAACCCTTCACCGTGCTGTACGAAACTGTATCAAAAGTCTGTCGTGTGAAACAAAGCGAGCAAAGCCCTCACAGGAGGACAGGAGATTTAGCAGGAGGACAGGATAATTCATTAGTTATCAGCCACTTGTAGCCGAGGCTTGCCTCAGCATACAGGACGGGCGGCCACGCATCAAAGCTACAGGGCAGGCCTAGAAAGTGTGTCAAAAGTTGAAAATCAAAAAATTTCCAACTGTGTCGCCCGTCCTGTATGCCGAGGCAAGCCTCGGCTCTACTCGTAGACATCTGATTATCAATGAATTAAATCCTGTCCTCCTGTTAAATCTCCTGTGCTCCTGTGAATTTTTCGCGCACGTTCGACCGCGTCGGACTTTTGACACACTTTCAGCAGTGATCCGGACGCGATTCGAACGCGTGACCGTCTGCTTAGAAGGCAGATGCTCTATCCAGCTGAGCTACCGGACCATTTTTCGAGTGCAAAGTTAGCAGTTTTTGCGCGCTTGTGCAAATTTTTGACTATCTTTGCAGAAAATTTCGTAAAAAAGAGCATAAAATGAGTGAAATCTTAGCGCAATATCATCTTTTGGGGCCGGTAATTGGCCTTGGCACGTTCTTAATCATCGGGTTATTTCACCCGGTGGTGATTAAGTGTGAGTACTACTTCGGCGTGGGCTGCTGGTGGTGGTTCTTGGTGTTAGGAGTAGTGCTGACCGCGCTGTCGGCATGGCTTTCCGACCCGCTGTGGTCATCGTTAGCGGGTGTGGCCGGCTTCTCCTCGTTCTGGACCATCAAAGAAATCTTCGACCAGCGCAAGCGCGTGGAGCGCGGCTGGTTCCCGCGCAATCCGCGCCGCTCTCAGCCAAAGTAACCGCGCACGGCATACACCGGCACGTTGGTCATCCACTCCTGGTCGCGCAGTGCGGCCATCGATGCGCGCACGCATCTCACTTGGGGATTCTCCTGGTGGAAGGCACGCAAGGATTTGGAGTGGACGTTGGTTTCGACCTTGACCTCGATGGCGCAGGTGTCGGTGTTACCTTGAATTATGAAGTCAACTTCCTGAGTACTATTGTCTTTGCTGAAGTAGTAGACTGAGTCGCCCAAGAGATTGCACAGCTGGCAACACACAAAGTTCTCGGTGAAGTACCCTTCGGTGGGCATTTGCTCGTTGGAAAGTAGCATCATCGACGGCGGGATGTCGCTCATAGCGCCCAAAAGGCCGCAATCGAGCATGTATAATTTGAAGGCAGACATCTCGGCGTAGCATTTCAATGGGATGGTTGGACGCGTCACGCGCTCAATCTTGTGCACTAATCCGGCATCGAGTAGCCATTGAATGGCAATCTCGAAGTCGTTGGCGCGAGCACCTTTGCGCACGGCGCCATACACAAACTTGCGATTCTCTTTGGCCAATTGAGCCGGAATGGAGCGCCACACTTGGTTGATGCGCACGGCTTCGTTTACCGGAGCGTGCTTCGACATATCTTTGTCGTAAGCGGTGAGGATTTCCTGCTGTACTTGGCGCACAGCCATAGCATCGTTGGTGTCGATAAACGTATGCACAGCCTCGGGCATGCCGCCCACAAAGTAGTATTCGCGAAGCAGTTGAGTGAGGCGAGTGTGGACATCATTGACCACATCCCATTCCTTATCGCGCAGGAGCTGTGCCATCTTCTCAAAGCCTTTTGCGTCAAGGAATTCCTCAAATGTCATCGGCGTCATTCGCAGAATGTTGACCTTGCCCACCGGGTATGATTCGCCGTGGTGCATGGTGATACCTAAGAGCGAGCCGGCCACTGCCACGTGGTATTGCGGCGCATCCTCGCAGAAGTATTTGAGCGCATTCAATCCGCGGCGCAACTCTTGAATTTCATCGAAGATGATTAAGGTTTTTCCCGGAACCACCGGCACCTGCGCTATAGCACTGACAGCCAATAGTACGCGCTGAATGTTGTAATCTTCTGTAAATAAGTCTTTTACCAATTCGTTGTTGTCGCAGTTGATGTAAGCTACGTGGTCGTAGTAGCGGCGGCCGAACTCCTTGAGAATGTATGTTTTGCCCACCTGACGAGCGCCAAGCAGGATGAGCGGCTTGCGGTTCGAGCGCTGCTTCCACTCCAAAAGACGATGCATTATTTCACGTTCCATAATCGAGCCTAAACTGAATCTGCTGCAAAATTAGGTAATTTTCAGCAAATTAGCAAGAATTTCCACATTTTTATGAGGGAATAATTGCTGTTTTAGCACATTTTTATGAGGGAATAATGCCCGGTTGCACACATTTTTATGAGGGAATGAGCTGGGCTGTGGCGGTTAAAAGTCGCGGGCGATGATGTAGTCGAAGATGGTGAGCAGGGGCTCGGTGGCGAGGTGGTCGCGTTGGAGCGAGGCGAGGATGTCGACGGCCTCGGCGCGGAGTTGTGCCATGCGTTGGTAGGCGTATTCCACACCGCCGTTGTCGCGCGCAAAGGCGATGAGGGCGGCGATTTGCTCCTCGGTGAGTTGGTCGGCTTGCACCATCTTGAGCATGTCGCCGGCTTGGGGCAGGTCGGTGCGATGGAGCACGTGGAGCAGCGGCAACGTCACTTTGCCTTCGCGCAGGTCGTTGCCGGTGGGCTTGCCCACGATGTCGGCATCAAAGTAGTCGAAGATATCATCGCGGATTTGGAAGCAGAGGCCCAATAGTTCGGCCACGCGCTCCAACTTGGCGGTGGCAGCGGCATCGGCGCCCACGGCATAGCAACCCACCTGTGCGCAGGCCACAAACAGCGAAGCGGTTTTGAAGTTGATTACCTTGAAATATGATTCCTCGGTGAGGGTGTGACGGCGCGCGTTGTAAATTTGGTCTATCTCGCCCAACGACAGCAGTTTACCTAAGTTGCCGATAGCTTGCACGATGCGCAAATCGGCGGTGTCGAGGGCGCGTTGCAGGGCCGTGGACACGAAGAAGTCGCCCACCAACACGGCGATGTGATTGTCCCACACGGCGTTGACTGTTGGATGATTGCGGCGCAACTTGGCTTCATCGACCACGTCATCATGGATGAGCGAGGCATTGTGGAGGAGTTCGACGGCGGCGGCGGCGTTGAGCACCTTCTCGTCGATCTGCGGCTGGAAGATGCGGGCGCAGAGCATCACGATAATGGGGCGGATTTGTTTGCCCTTAGTGGTAAGATATTGCTCTATCACAGTGTCCATCAATGGGTTAGCGGATAACAAGTTGGTACGGATAACCTGATTTAATCGGGCAATATCCGCTGCAAGAGACTGTTTGATGGACGTGAAGGCTGTCATTTTTCTAAAATATTGTGCAAAATTACAAAAAACTACAGACACTGCCAAACAAACAGCCCAAAATCAACAATTTTTAAAACTTCCACCCCTAAAGCAACTACTTGGGAATACTTTGCGATTACGGTTTAACCGAAATAACAAAGAACGAACAAACAAATTTTTTAAATGAAAGAGCCTTGTTGATTCACTGAATTATGCCTTGATTCTTATATTGATATGGTGATGTGGACTTTTTTTGCTGAAATGTGTGCGTGGTTTGGAAAAAAATTGCTAAATTTGCACGTTAAATGCATTTAATCCGATTTTATGTTTAAGAAATTATATGTTTTGCCGGTGGCCGCGGTGTTGATGCCTTTGGCTGCGTCGGCAATTGAAGTAGAGACTACAGCCGGTTGTCTGGGCGAAAATTTGGGTACTGACGCGTTGACCGCCACGGAGTTGGTGGTGCGCGGCACTGTGGATGTTACCGACTTGGTGTACATTGACAAGCAGATGAGCCGGTTGGAGACGCTCGACCTCTCCGGCGCCACGATTGTGGACTACAGCGGTGCGCGCGTGCTTGGCTTGACCTCGCATCCGGCGGCCACGATTCCGGCTCGCAGCTTTGTGGGCAACTCGCTCACTTCCATCGTGTTACCCTCCAACATTGAAGCCATCGGCGACGCGGCCTTTGCCGGCTCGTCAATCAAATCCATCACCCTACCCGCCTCCATCACCTCGATGGGTGTGGGCTGTTTCAGCAGCTGCACTGCGTTGGAATCGGCCACCATTTCCACCGCCAACTTGGGCGAAAGCACCTTTGCCGACTGCACCGCGCTGCAATCGGTTACCTTCACCGCCAACACTGCCGTGGGCGCCGGCTGCTTCAGCGGCTGCACGGCGCTGACCACCATCACCGGTTCGGAGCTCGCCACCGCCATCGGCGCGCGCTCGTTTATCAACTGCAGCGCGTTGGAGGCGTTCACCTTCGGCAACGGCTTGCAAACCATTGGCGATGAGGCATTTGCGCAGAGCGGAGTGAAGAGCGTGGACTTGCAACCTTGCACCGCGCTCACATCGGTGGGCAGCTACTCGTTTGCCTTCATGCCGGCTGTGACCGACATCAACCTCGGCGCCGTGCCCTCGTTGGGCGAAGGCGTGGTGATGAACTGTCCCAACTTGGTCAACTTCGTATTCTCCTCCACCGCCACTGCCGTGCCCAACTATGCTTACAGCGGCAACGTGGCTATGGACACTACATATATGTTCAACTCCAACGTGACCTCAATCGGTCGCTATGCAATGAGCGGCATGAGCCAAATCACCACCATAACCTTGCCAGCCACCACCGAGGAAATCGGCGACAACGCCATGGAGCGCCTCTCCGGGCTGAAGTCCCTCACCGTGGCCACTGACGCGGTGCCCACCTTAGGCAGCAACGTCTGGGCCGAGGTGGAGCAGTCGTTAGTGACGCTCTATGTGATGGAAGCGCAGAAGTCGAGCTTCGAGGCGGCCGACCAGTGGAAGGAGTTTAAAATCGTGGGCATGACCTCCGGCGCCGAAGATGCCGCAGTGGCCGACAGCGCTGTGCGCGGCCGCGTGGCCAACGGCGTGCTCTACATCGAAAGCTCCGCCAAGGAACTGGCCGCCGTGCGCGTGTATGCTGCCAACGGCCAACTGTTGGCTGCCGTGCAGGTTTCCGGTTTGGAGGCGCAAGTAGCTGTAGGTCAACTGCCTGCGCAAGCACTCGTAGCGGCTGTTCAATTAGCCGACGGCTCCGTGGCTACCCTTAAAATCGCCAACAACTGATGGGTAAGAACAAACTGCGGAAGTTTGCCGAGATGAACACCATCGACTTGGTGTTCCAGTATCCCTTTGGCCGCCTCAAGGCCGAAGGCTTCGACTCGTTTCCGCTCAAAGGCAAGTGGCACAGCGACTTCTTCGGCAACGACCGGCCAATCGTGCTCGAGCTCGGCTGCGGCAAAGGCGAATACACAGTGGGCTTGGCCCAACTCTATCCCGACAAGAACTTCATCGGCATCGACATCAAGGGTGCGCGAATGTACACCGGCGCCACGCAGGCTCGCGACCTCGGGCTGAAGAATGTGGCATTTCTGCGCACGTCGATTGAGCTGCTGGAATCGTTCTTCGCTCCGGGCGAGGTGAGCGAACTGTGGATTACCTTCCCCGACCCGCAGATGAAGAAGGTCAACAAGCGCCTCACCGGCACCCGCTTCCTCTCGCTCTATCGCCGCGTGTGCATAGATGGCGCCGAGGTGTGCCTCAAGACCGACAGCCCCTTCCTCTACGCCTACACCGGCGCCATGGTGCGCCTCAACAACCTCGACATCATTGCCGACACCCCCGACCTCTACGGCGGTGATATGGCTGATGACCCCATCCTCAATATTCACACCCACTACGAGAACCAATGGATTGCTCGCGGTCTCACTATCAAGTACTTGGTATTTGCCCTGCGTCACGACGGCGACCTGCTCGAGCCAGAGGACGACTTCGAGCGCGACACTTATCGCAGTTACTCGCGAGGCATCATTCAGCAAGGATTGCCCGAGCCGCCCGCCCAATCTGTTAATAATTCATAAAAATGGAAACCCTATATCCCGCCCTTATCCTCGACGCCCTGCGCAAAGTTAAATACCCCGGACACAGCGACGACATCGTCACCGAGGGATATGTCGAGGACGATATGCGCATCGCCGGCGACA
>JBJEKG010000187.1:0-10872 GCA_051878535.1 Muribaculaceae bacterium | reverse complement strand
GACAGGAATTATATTATTGATATTCAATCCATTACATCCTGTTCTCCTGTTGAATCTCCTGTTCTCCTGTGGCTTTTTTGCACGCTTTCGACAGGCTGTGTTCAGATTCAGGCCTTTTACACAGTTTCCGCTTGCTGCTATTGCTTCAGGTGGATAATCCCTTGCAGCTCGGTAAGGTACGCCTCCATCGCCTCGCGCCCGGTGTCGGTCAGCCGCACCGTCGTGCGAGGCTTGTGGTTGAAGTAGCCCTTCTCCACGCTCACGTAGTGCGCCGAGGCCAACTTGTCGAGGTGCGAGCTCAGGTTGCCCGAGGTGGTCTTCGCCTGCTTCTGCAAGTAGGTGAAGTCGGCCTCCTCCACCGCCATCAACGTGGTCATAATACGCAGGCGTATCTCCTTGTGAATCAGTTCGTTCAGCGACATACCTGTGCGTATTTATGGTTAAGCACATGCCCCGGCACGATAAACATCGCCGCGAAGCCCACGATGATGGTGGGCATCACCCAACATGCCGCCAAGGGAATCCCGGCGCACACCACCGCGGTGAGTATCAAGCCGATAGCAAAACCCACGCCGCCGCCGCACACGCTCCAGCACTCGCGCAAGGCAATCCCCTGCACTGTGAGCATAAACCCTACCACCACAAAGGCGTAGAGCAACATTGCCGCCCACGCATCCTTGCCGCCGAACAGCATCAGGCCCAAGCACACGAAGGTCAGCACCACGGCCGCCCAACCCACGGCCGCCCAGCCGCGGTTCAGCGTGGTCTCCAACGAGGTCACCGCGCCGCGTTCTTCACGCTGCTTGCGCAGAATGTGCGGCGTTACCGTGCCACAAATAACCCAGATAAGGAAGAACAGGAAGTTGAAGCCCGGGTGACGGAACACCCACAGACACAGCCACACCAACAGCGACACCACCACACACACGTAGCCCCACAGCAGCAACACCTTGCCGCTGCACAGGCTCAACCGCCGACGATTGTCGGCCAAAGTTTGCGCCACCACATTCAGCGCATCCACATTAGATAAATCACTCATAATCAAAAATATAAAAGTTAAACATCAGTTACAAATCACAATCGCCCAGCCCTCTCAACGACGGCCGCCATCCACATGCCCTGGGCTGAGGGTATGGTCCTCGTCCACCAGTAGCCCCGAGGCTTGCCTCGGGGTACCAAGCGGGCCGCCCACCGCTGCCACCTCGGGGGATTCGGATAGCCAACCCACGCCACCGCCAATCCCCCTCCCCTTCAGGGGAGGGCCGGGGAGGGGCTGCCCGCTGCCAGCTTTGTGCTACAAACTACTTTGCGCCACAAACTACTTTGCAAAGTTAATACAAAAATCCGACACCACCAAAAAAATCCGCAAAAAAAAGAAAAAAATTCGCCTCCGCCATCTCCTTCATGACCGGGCATCACCCCTCATCCACCAGTAGCCCCGAGGCTTGCCTCGGGGTACCAAGCTGGCCGCCCATCGCGCCGCCCACCGCGCCGTATCCTTCATGATCGCCACCACCGCGCCAGTAGCCCCGAGGCTTGCCTCGGGGTACCAAGTCGGCCGCCCCGCGCCGCCACCTCATGACGCCCCCCACCGCACCGCCACCCACATGGTCGGGCAGTCGCGGGGCTCCATCGCTTGCGTCGCGCCATCGTCTACGAGGTCGGGCATCACCCCTCGTCCACCTGTAGCCCCGAGGCTTGCCTCGGGGTACCCAGCCGGCCGCCACCGCGCCGTATCCTTCATGATCACCCCCACCGCCACCTGTAGCCCCGAGGCTTGCCTCGGGGTACCCAGCCGGCCACCCACTCCGAAAAATCTGCTAAATCTGCGTGATATTCGCCAACGTGGTGGCCTGTCCTGTATGCCGCGGCAAGCCGCGGCTCTACCTGTGGGCGTTTGGTGGTGGCCTGTCCACCGCCTATCAGTGCCACCGGGGTGGGGGTGTCGCGCCGGCGGCGCCTTCTTTTCGTCTCAGGCTTGGCAGCTTTAGCTGCCCGCTCGGCGCCAGCCGAGCCTAATATAAATTGAGGGCGCCGGTGGGCGCCCTCGGGGAAATGAAACGTTTTGTCAGACGTATTGTTTGACAGGTATTTCGCCGCGCAACACTGCGAGACCATTTTGGGCGAGGGCGAGCATCTCGTCTTCGCCGGGGTATACGTATACGGGACCGAGGAAGTCGACGCGCCGGCGCAACCTCGTGACGATGTAGCGCGAGTTGGCCAGGCCGCCGGTGAGCAAGATGGCGTCGATGCGGCCATCCAGAGCTACGGCTTTGGCGCCGATTTCTTTGGCGATTTGATAAATCATGCTGTCGACGATGAGTTCGGCTTCCTTGTTGCCGGCTGCGATGGAGTCTTCGATGGCAATCATGTCGGTGGTGCCGAGGTGGGCGGCAATGCCGGCATTGCCGCTGATGCGCTTTTTGAGTTGGGCGCAGGTGTACTTGTTGGAGTAGCACAGGTCGATGAGGGCACCGGCGGGTAGGGTGCCGGCGCGTTCGGGCGAGAAGGGCCCGGCGCCGTCGAGGGCGTTGTTCACATCGATGCAACGGCCGTGGCGGTGAGCGCCCACGGAGATGCCGCCGCCGAGGTGCACCACGATGAGGTCGAGCAATTCGTAGCGCGAGTGGTTCTCCTTGGCATGGCGGCGAGCGATGGCGCGCTGGTTGAGGGCGTGCCAGATGGGGTGCTGCGGCATAATGGGCGAACCGGTGATGCGGGCCACGTCGATGAGTTCATCCACCACCCCGGGGTCGGCGATAAACACCGGGCAGTCGCCCTCGACGTGCTTGGCGATTTCGAAGCCGATGCGTGCGCCGAGGTTGCAGGCGTGGCGGTGCTCGGCATGCTCGAGGTCGTGGAGCATCAGCTCGTTGACTTCGTACACACCACCTTCGATAGGCTTGGTGAGGCCGCCGCGCGCAACGATGCAGTTGAACTCTAAGGGCACGTTGCGCTTGGCCAACGTCTCGAGCACCAAGTCGCGGCGGAAGCCGAACTGCTCTTCGATGGCGGTGAACTGTTTGAGCTCGTCGGGGGTGTGCTTGATGCTGACGGTGAGCATCGGCGCAGTGTTTTCGTACACTGCTATCTTAGTGGAGGTCGAACCGGGGTTGATGGTGAGTATCTTCATTGCAGGAGGGATATGAGGGGTGAGGATTTTACTGCTTGAGGGCGATGGCTGTGGCGCAGGCCATGGCTAAGGAGCAGAGCTTGCTTTCGGTGGAGTCGCCGCGCGAGGGGAGCACCACGGGGCAGTTGGCGCCCATGAGCATACCGGCGATGGAAGCGTGGGCAAAGCAGGTGAGGGCTTTGTAGAACACGTTGCCGGATTCGATGTCGGGCATCAGCAGGGCGTCGGCATCGCCACCGATGGGCGAGTCGATGCCTTTCACCTGAGCCGAGTGTATGTCGACAGCGGTCTTGGCGTCCATGGGACCGTCGACGATGGCGCAGCCGAACAGGCCTTCGGCGCACTGCTGCTTGAGCATTTGGTAGTCGAGGGTGACGGGGAACTTCGGCGAAATCTTTTCGGTGCAGTGAATTAGCGCGATTCGGGGTTGCTCGATGCCGAAGGCGCGGCACACTTGGGCGAGGTAACCTACTTGCGCGGTGCGTTGCTCGGGCTTGGGGAAGGGAATGACGGCGGCGTCGGAGAAGAACAGTAGCTTGTGGCGACCGGGCACTTCGGCGGCGGTGATGTGGGTGAGCACCTTGCCGGCGGGTAGCAGACCATGCTCCTTGTTGAGCACGGCGCGCAGCAAGTTGTCGGTGTTGATTAAGCCTTTCATCATCACGTCGGCGCGGCCTTGGCGCACCTCTTCCACAGCGAGGTATGCGGCACGGTCGGTGTCGGCTTCTTCAATCAGATGTGCAGCCAAGGAGGGTAGGGTACCCATCTTGTCGGGGCTGCCTACTAAGGTGAACTCAGCGAGGCCTTCGTTGATAGCGGCTTCGATGGCTTCGCGGGTGTGATCATCGTGAGGGCACACGGCCACTACGCGCACTTTGTTGATGATGGCTGAAGCCTTAACGAAGGCCTTCAAACCGGTAAAATCCTTAATGAATTGCATTGTCGTGGTAGTTTTGTGCAAAATTGCACATTTTTTGCGAAATATGCAATATGTTTTACAACACATTTTTGCTTTTGGTGTGCAATTTCAGGGTGTTTTGGGTAGTTTTTCAGGGTATAAATGTTAGGTATGTAGTTGAAACTCAATGAATTGAGTCGGTAGAGGCTTTTTTGCTCACAGTGTGAGGGTGCTTGGTAATTTTTCTCTTCAAAGGGTCGAACCCGTTGCCGTGGACGCTTCGGGCCTCGGTGGCGATGACGTATGCTTCGGGATCTTCCTCGTTGACGATGTTGTAGATGATGTCGGTGTCGTATTGGCGGCACCACACAATCATCATGGTGCGCGAGGTGCCGGTCCAGTAGCCGGTGCAGTTGATTGTGGTGACGCCGCGGCCCAATTCGTGGGTGATGCGCTCGGAAATTTCGTGCCAGTGGTCGGAGAGGATGTTGAACTGGATGGTTTGGCGGTTGGCGTTAATCATCATGTCGGCCACTTGGGTGTAGATGAAGATTGACGCCCAGCCGTAGAGGATGGTTTGCACGCGCGCCTGGATGCGGGCGTCGATGTCGCCGTCGAACGGCAGCAGGAACGAGAGCGACACGATGGTGACGTCGACCAAGAACATGCCGCGGCCGAAACTGCTACGGCCCTTCTTGTCGAGGTAGGCCACCACGATGTCGGTGCCGCCGGCTGAACCGTTGTGGGAGTAGTACAGCCCGATGCCGATGCCGCACACAAACGAGCCCATCAGCACGCTCATGGTGTTGTCTGTGACAATCGGCGGGTGCGAGGTGAAGTAACCCTCAATGGCGCCAATCATCACCGAGAGCAAGGCTGCGCCAAAGACAGTGCGCACCACAAACTCGCGCCCGAGAGTGCGGTAGCCGCCGGCCAGCATCAGGATGTTGACGCTGAACATGGTCACGCCCACCGGAATCGTTTCGCCCGAGAAGTAATATACTAATGTGGAGAAGCCCGCCATGCCGCCCGTCACAATCTCGTGCGGGAGAATGAACACGGTGAACCCGATGGCATACAGCGCCATACCGAGTACAATAATTATATAGTCGCGCATCGATTTCGATGGGTTCATGGTGTGCTGAGGGGGTTATGGTTTCACAATGTTAGTTAGCTCGCCCCAAAGTTAGGCATTTTTCGCGACACCGCAAGCATTTTTCTGCAAAAATTTCCAAAAAAAATGCACGCCCGAAGCCGCTGAGCCTTCCGAAGAGCGAAGTAAAGAATTTAATTTTTATATCCGAGCGGTCATAACTGTAGCCGATTTTTACGCTTTGAAAATAATTTGCCTCACTTTTTGCTTGTATTTGCGAACATTTTATTAACTTTGCGAAGAAATCAAGGCGTATTCCGTTTTGATGAAGTTTGCTATACTTTTTTATCGTATGATTAAGACGCTAATAATTCGTGACTTCTTCTCGTTTAAGGGAGAGCACACAATTGATTTGAATCCCGGGGTAAATATCCTTGTCGGTGTGAATGGTAGTGGTAAGACGTCCTTTCTCAACGCTATCACGATGCTGTATGAGGGTGTTGCCGGCGGTGGTTTGTCGTCGTTGTTTAGGCAATGGGGCACATATAATGCTATTGTGAATGCTTGTGGTGAGCGAAAGCCGGATTGTTTTAGCATTACATACGTTTTTGACACCCAAGTCTTAAAAAGAATTGTGCCGGCATCGCCGTTTGCAAGCGACGTGTATTACAAAATCACTGTATTCCCGGTGGGTGATGGCACAAGCTATTCTCTTTGTGAATCGCTATATACCGATGATCGGCGCAACTCTAACAAGACATTCAGCTACTTGGAATTCCGCAATGGTATTGGCCGGATTTCGGTTCGCACCGCCACCGGCATTGAAGTGGAACGATATGAGGATGGTATGCTGTCGGCACAGGAATTGGTGCTGCGACAGATTGCCAATCCTCAGCGGTATCTACCTTCATTCGTTGTTCGCGAAGCTATAAAAGCTGTTGCCGGATACTCCAAGTTTAATTTCGACAGAGTGCGGCAGCCGGCGGAGCCGAACGATGCTAAGCGCTTGACAAGCTCCGGCGATAACCTCACTTACCTGTTGAGCAATTTAAATAACAATTATACTTTTCAGTATGAAAAAATTAGGGGATGCCTAAGCGATATTAACCCGAACTTCACCGGAATCGGGTATAACTTCTTCGGTAGCAGGTTGTATTTGTCGCTCCGAGAGAAGAACCTGTCGCATGCCATTGATGCACTTCATATCTCCGATGGCACCCTGAAGTATATGCTGTTGCTAAGTGTATTTCATAATCCTGAACGAGGGTCGCTTATCGACATTGACGAACCGGAGGCATGTCTGCATCCTGATATGATTCGTTCGGTGGCAAAGATGATGAAAGCTGCGACCAATACCTCGCAGATCATCGTGGCAACCCATTCGGCTCTTTTGTTGAATGCCTTTGAGTTGGATGATATTTTGGTGTTCGAGAAAAACGCTAATAACGAAACTCAGGTGCTACGGTATAGCGAAGATGACTTCGCGGATCGCGACGGAAACCTGCTTCCCGGACAGTTATGGTTGAATGGTGACATAGGCGGCAAACGATGGTAGTCAATGTGTACGTGGAAGGCGGTGTAATCAGCGGAAATGTTGATGCTACCACCATCAATAACTCCGAAGCTCTGCGTGAGGAGTTAAATCGCTTTATGCAGCGAGCGTTACATCGTCAGGATATCAGTGTCGTGGTGAAGAAATGTTCCGGTTATAAGGAGGCGGTGAAGCAGTTCCTCAATGCCGCCGCCGACCAAGAGAACTATCTCTATGTCGATTTGGATTGTGTGCCCGAACTTAGGGATCGGTGGTTTAGGAAGCTCTCTGACGATGGAATAGAGCTGTCGCAAGACAAAATTGAGCACGTATATTTTTGGATTCAAGAAATGGAGGCTTGGTTCCTAAAGCAACCGGAGGCGATTGAACGTTGGGCCGAGAGTGAGCACTTGGTGCGTAAGCCCTTGCATGATTATCCTTTGTCAGAGCATTCTTCCATCAAGGGCAAGGATATTGAGCGGTTGCAGCATAAGGCCTCATCTATAATTGACGTGATTCTGCGACAAGTCTTTGCCCCGCAAAACAAGGTGAAGCGTAGCGCTTCGGGCAAGATGCGTGATTTGAGATATGGAAAGTTGCGCCATGCACCGGGAATTATCGCGCAGTTAAACCCGCAGGATCTAATTCCCAAGGATGCAGAACTAAAGAATTTTTGCGAGATGGTGCGCAAGAACCAAACCGATGTGTGATGGCATTTTCTTTGTGTATAAAGAAATGGCGGCGTCCTCGAGTGTGGGGCGCCGCCATTTTAAGCGTTTGTGCAAGAGTGATTATTTCACTTTGTCGGCCAGTTCAGCGCCGGCTTTGAATTTGATGGTCTTGCGGGCGGGGATGGTGATGGATTCTTTGGTGCGGGGGTTGATGCCGGTGCGTTCGCCTTTTTCAGTTACGGCGAAGGTGCCGAATCCGAGCAGAGCTACTTTGTCGCCTTCGGCAAGTGCGCCTGCGATAGCTTCGATAGTTGCTTCAAGAGATGCTTTGGCTTGGGCTTTGGTAAGGCCTGCTTTTTCTGCGATTGCAGAGATAAGTTCTGATTTATTCATGGGCTAAAGTTAGTTGAGGTTTATTTTGTCGCAAATATAAGGTATTTAATTGAAATAATTGCAAATTTTTTTGAAAAAAATCGTAAAATGCTCAAAAAAAGTGCATTTTTGTAGTTATTCCACTGATTTTGGGGGATTTTCGTCGGAAAAATCGATGAGGTCGGCCAAATCTTCGGGCTGCAGTCCGAGGTGGCGCGAGGTTTTGTCAACCAAGATTTTACCGGCTATTTTGGCCCAGGGTGAACTGTTGGCACTCGCCTCATTCTCCAAGATTGAGCACCCTTGCCAGATGCACACGCCCGCCGCCGCCGCTTTGAGCAAGTCGAACCACTCGCAGCCGAAGGTGTGTTGCAACAGCGCCGCCAAGGCCAATAAGGCATAGATTCGAATCAACTTGGTGATGGAGCGGCCCAAGCGTGCCGAACTGAATTTCAACTGCTGACGTTTCGACGGTTTGCGCTGACCAAGGCGATGCGCCAAGCGCCGAGCCGAAATGATGTCGGCAATAACCATCAATGTGCACACCACTCCGTAAGGAGCAGCCGGAGCCAACGCGGCGCACAGCCAAGCGCCCGCACCCGTGGCCAATGATTTGAAAAGTGTGTAATTATCCATATATAGATTAATGTAAACGAGTTATGCCGCAAAGTTACAACAGCCACCGGCCCATTGCATCAAAATTTGGTCGCCTCGACCAAATTTCCGCCGATTTTGTCAGGTGGCCGAGGTAGCTCGGCTTCCGCCTCGCCACAGGACTCACAGCGTCGGAGTCATCCGCATGAGAGTTTTTTGTTAAAAATCGCAGTTTGTCGGTAAATTGTTGGTGGATTCAAAAAAAGTTAGTACCTTTGCGAGTTAATCATTTATTCTCCACCAGAATCCGAATAATGTACTTTGATATGAAGAAGTTTATCTTAGCGGCCGCTATGGCGGCTGTGGCTCCCGCTCTGCTGGCCGTGCCGGCAAAGCGCGATGTGGTGCGCACCCTCGAGCAACCCGACGGCACCACCGTGCAAGTGACCGTGGTTGGCGATGAGTTCGCCCACGTGTACCGCACCCTCGACAACCTGCCCCTATTGCTCAATCAGCAAGGCTTTTACTGCTATGCCGTGGCCGATGCAAACGGCGTGGTGCTCGCTTCCGACGTGCCCGCCCGCGACATCGCCCTCCGCTCAGCTTCCGACATCGCTTTCGTATCCTCAATCAATGCCGAAGCTGTGGGCCAACGCCTCTTGGAGCAGCGCTTGCAACGCTCGCCCATGCGCGCCGCTGAAAACACTTCCGCCGGCATAGGCCTCTACCACTCCGACTATCCCACCACCGGTTCGCCCAAGTCGTTGGTGATTTTGGCCGAATTCTCCGACGTCAGATTCAGTGTCGAAAACCCTGCCGACTTCTTCGACCGCTACTTCCATGGCGAGAATTTCAACGATTACAACATCCCCGGTTCGATCGACGAATACTTCCGCCTGTCGTCCAACGGCAACTTCACCCCCCAATTCGACGTTTACGGCCCGGTAACTCTTTCAAACAACCAAAAGTACTACGGCGGCAACGACTATAGCGGCAACGATGCTCGCGCCCACGAATGTGTCTACGACGCCTGCGTGGCCCTCGATGGCGAAATCAACTTCGCTGATTACGACACCGACGGCGACGGCGTGGTCGATAACATCTACGTAATCTACGCCGGCCAAGGCGAATCCGACTACGGCTCGGCCAACACCATCTGGCCACACTCGTGGAACCTCGAATACGGCCTCGGCTACAAACCGAAACTCGACGGCGTGTACCTCTCGCGCTACGGCGTCAGCAACGAATGGGCCTTCGACGCACCTGCCGGCCCCGGCACATACGTGCACGAATTCGGCCATGTAATCGGCCTTGCCGACCACTACGACGTGAACTACGGCACACCAAACACCCAAGGCCTCACTCCCGGCTACTGGGACATTATGGACTACGGCTCCTACTGCGAAGACGGCATCTGCCCGCCGCTCTACACCGTGTTCGAGCGCAACGCTTTCAAATGGATTGACCCCGTAGTAATCGACGGCCCCATGTCGGTTGAACTCCGCGACGTAGTCACCTCCAACGACGGCGCCGTTATCCTCACCTCTAACCCCAACGAGTTCTACACCCTCGAAAACCGCCAGCAGACCTCGTGGGATCGCGCCCTTCCCGGCCACGGTATGCTCATTTACCACATTGTATATAATGAGAGCACTTGGTCGTCCAACACGGTCAACACTGTCAAAAACAGCCTCGGCGTGCAACTGGTATCGGCCTCGAACAAGTACTCGCTCAAAGAAGAAACCGTGTGGCCCACACAGGCTTTCCCCGGCACCATGAACGTCACCTCATTCACCGACGACACCACCCCCTCAATGAAGACCCGCGCCGGCGATCCCCTCAACCTGCCCATCACCAACATCATCGAAAGTGATGGTATCATCTACTTCGACGTGTGCGGCGGCAACATTTCCCTCAATGCCCCCGTCCTCGCTTCTTCAGCCATCAACGCCGGCGGCTTCACCATCTCCTGGGAAGCCGTGCCCGGTGCCATCGACTACCTCGTCACCGTGGCCAATCCCGACGGTAAAGTGCTCTACGACGGCGAAGTGACCGACACTCACTTCTCCATCGACCGCCTCAATGCCGAAACCACCTACACCGCCAACGTCACCGCCCGCCACGGCGACTTCCTCTCCGACGTAACCTCCATCGAAGTCACCACCGGCGCGTTCGACTTCGCTCTGGTAGTGCCCGAAATCCTCCCCGCCACCAACGTCACCGAAACCGGCTTCACCGCCCAATGGAACGCTGTGCCCTCGGCCACCGACTACCTGCTCTCAGTCGTTTCAGTAGTTGAAAAAGAGCCACAAACCATCACCGCCGGCTTCGGCTCGGGCAACACCGTCACCCTTCCCGAAGGTTGGGAATTCTCCCTCGGCACCAAGACTTACTACGGCTCCTCATCCACCGGCTACTTCGGCCAAGCTGCGCCCGCGCTCAAATTCAACTCCCACGGCGCCACCCTCACCACCGCCGTGTACGATGACGACATCCTCACCTTCTCCTGCTGGATGCGCAATGCCGGTTCTTCTACCGCTAACTACTTGGAAATCACCGGGATAGATGCCGACGGCAACT
>JBJEKG010000186.1:0-10893 GCA_051878535.1 Muribaculaceae bacterium | reverse complement strand
AGCAAGCCAAGCAGGCTGCCGAAAGCTGTGAGTCCTGTGGTGAGGCGGAAGCCGAGCTGCCTGCAGCTACCACCTCTCCCTCGGCTGAAAACAGCGAAATGGCCACCTACTTCACTTCTGAGATGGTGAAATACCTCCGTCGCTGCCCCGACCAGTATATGCTCGCCGTGCTCAACAGCTACATCCACCTCATCTTCACCGGCAATCTCGTCCATACCGCCGACGACCACCGCTACCTCGACAACTTCATCACTCTCACTCGCACCCTTGGCCTCATCGACAACCCCGAACCGCCCACCGCCGAGCAAGCCGCTACCTTCCTCTTCGACAACCCTGCCCTCCCCATCCCCCGCGCCCAACGCCGCGCCATCGAACGCCTCCGCCGCAAGCAACTCCGCCGCCACCCCCCCTCCATTTAAGCGCTATGCTTAATTAGAAACTGTGTCAAAAGTCGAAAATCTAATTTTAGACCTGCGGGGGGTCATCCGGGTATGCCGAGGCAAGCCTCGGCTTGTTGACACCTGATTATCAATGGATTATATACTGTTCTCCTGCTAAATCTCCTGTCCTGCGGTGAACCCTTTGCACGCTGTGCTTCACAGGCCGGACTTTTGACATACTTTATAAACATACCGCCTAAGTTTTAACATTTCGACCGGTTTTTTACATTGACCCGGTCTTTTGAGGTGGGGGCAAAAAAATGAAAGTGCGCTACTTCACAGTAACGCACCTCCCTCATAACCAAAATTCAAGTATATATTGTGAGTCTAACAAAACGTTATCCTAAGAGAAATGTTCTAAACCGATGCAAAGTTACTACCTTATTTTTGTATATGCAACAAAAAATTTGTAAATAATTTATAATAAACGTTAATACAACCACTTTTTGCTTGCTTTTTGCAACCCTTTTCCACAACTTTTACCAAATATCACCAATTTGTAACAATTTTTTCTGGTAATTTGACAGCATCCACCCCATTTTGCCTGCATTCTGTTTTACCCTCCATTTTTGAGCGTTTTCCGCCAATTAACTGGAAGTAAAATGATATTTGTTCCGAAAAGGTCCTTACTATCAGAACTTTTCGCCGGTATTATTGCTTATATGAAAAATTATTCGTACATTTGCCACAAATATTAACACACGGTTATGAAACTGATCGAAATCAACCTACACAAAATATTTGATCTTTGTAAAAAATACAAAGTCAAGAAACTCTATGTGTTTGGCTCAATCCTGACTAATCGGTTTAATGACCAAAGTGATGTGGATTTTAGCGTGGACTTCGACAAAGAATCTATTAACCGTGACAAACTCGATTGGGCTTCACTCTTCTTTGACTTTATCCATGAAATGGAATCCATTTTAGGGCGAAAAATTGATATGGTATTCGATGCCAACATCTCCAATCCGATTTTCCGCCAAGAACTCGACCGCACCAAACAACTTATTTATGGATAACCGGTTACCAAAATATCTGGCTGACATCATCCAAGCCATTTCCGAAATAGAATCAGCAACCCAAAGTCGTGGAGCTGATTTCAATCTTTTTATGACAGATTTCGTATTCCGTAAATTTGTGGAACGAAACATTGAAATAATCGGTGAGGCCGTAAATCGAATTTTGAAGATTGAGCCTTCAATTAGTATTACCTCAGCCCGAAAGATAGTCGATACCCGTAATTACGTAATTCATTCTTACGACTCTTTAATCCCTGAAATTTTATGGGCCATCGTCATAAATCACTTACCACTTCTAAAAAAAGAGGTAACGCAACTCCTTAATGAACGCGGATAATACTACGAATACACTGCACAATGTAAACAGTAATTATCAAATCGCTTGCGAGGTCACCTTAGGTTGCGCCATTTCTAAGATACATTGTACTGACATTTTGACTCGCTTTATTGTCTTATACAATTATACAGGATTCATTTCTTTGCCCGCGTTTTTCCGCCCATTGCGGCACGCGATTGTTGATTTTTGCTATTTTTTTCGTAACTTTGCACAAAATTTCGAAAATGAATATGGAACAAGAAAAATTTGATAAGCTCAGCTATGCCTTGGGCATGAGTATGGGCAATAACTTCCGTGCCTCGGGCATCGAGAGCATCGACGTGGAAAGTTTCACCGAAGGCGTGAGCGCCGTGTTCGCCGGCAAGCAGCCGCTGATGACCTACGCCGAAGCAAAGCAAATCATCCAAGACTTCTTCACCCAAATGCAGCAGATGCAGCAAGCCGCTGCCGAGCAGGCTGCCAAAATCAACGCCGAAAAGGGTCAAAAGTACTTGGCTGAGAACGGCGCACGTGCCGAAGTGACCACCACCGCTACCGGTTTGCAATACGAGGTGCTCGAAGAAGGCACCGGCGCTCAACCCGCCGCCACTGATTCCGTAACGGTGCACTACACCGGTCGCCTCATCGACGGCACCGTGTTCGACTCCAGCGAAGAGCGCGGCGAGCCCGCCACCTTCGGCGTGAGCCAAGTCATCCCCGGATGGGTTGAGGCCCTCCAGCTGATGAAGGAAGGTGCCAAATGGCGCTTGCACATCCCCGCCAACTTGGCCTACGGCCCACAAGGCGTGCCCGGCATCGGCCCCAACGAAACCCTCATCTTCGACGTCACCCTCATCTCGGTTAATAAGAAATGAAACTCCGCTCGATAGCAGCTGCAGCGCTGGCGTTGGCGGCTTCGGTGGCTTTGGCTCAAAGCGAACAGCTCAACCAAGCCATCGGCGTGCTCCTTGGTGCCAACATCCAAGCCTCGCTGCTCCACCTGCAAGATGAAGGCATCGCCTACGACCGCGACCAAGTGCTCGAAGCCCTTGACGCTTACCTGCGCGGCGATTCCATCGCCATGACTCCGCAGCAGGCGCAAGCCACCTTGCGCGACGCCTTCGACGCCCACGACCGCGAGTTGGCCGCCGCCGAAGTAGCCTTCATCGACTCCGTGGCCGCCCTGCCCGATGCTGCCCGCACTCCCTCGGGCTTAGTGTTCATCGTGCTCACTCCCGGACAAGGCGAGTTCCCCACTGCCGCCGACACCGTCGAGCTCACCTACACCGCGCGCCTATCCTCCGGCGAAATGTTCGACGAATCCACCGAGCCGGTGCAATTCCCCGTCGAAGGCCTCGTGCCCGGTTTTTCCGAAGGCCTGTGCCTGATGCAGCCCGGCGGCTCCTACCGCTTGGTCATTCCCGCCGAATTGGGCTACGGCGCACAAGGTATCCCCGGCATCATCCCCGGCGGGGCCGCTTTAGACTTCACCGTCAACCTCATCCGAATCGTAAAATAACTAATATCATATCGTTATGAAAAAAATGCTTCTTGCCGCAGGCGCTGCCTTGATGTTGCTCGCCTCGGCCTGCAATCAATCCGCAGAACAGCAAGCCGACGACGCTAAATTCCAGGCTCCCGCTGAATTGAACGACACCATCACCTCTTACTATGGCTATATGATTGGCTCTTACGTGCTGGGCGACTTCCAAAACTTCAAGCCCGAGAACCAAACCGATCAAACCAAGCAAGACATCATCCGCGGCCTGCGCATCGGCCTGTCGCAAGGCACCTCCGACGGCACCATCATGGGCCTGCAAATCGCCTGCAAAGTGCTCGGCGACATCGACGCTTACGAACAGCAGTTCGGCGTGAAAATCGACCGCCAACGCTTCCTGCGCGAGTTCATCAAAGCGCTCGAATCCGACTCCCTCGACGTGGAAACCATGCGCGATGTCAACGTGCAACTCAACCGCATCTTCACCAACCTCCAGCAGCAAGCCGAAGACTTCCAAGCCGCTCAGGAAGCTAAAGCTCCCGCCGCCGTGCAGAACGAACGCGCCGGCCAAGCCTACCTTGACAAGCTTTGCCAATCCGACCCCGAAGTGAAGACCACCGAAAGCGGCCTCCGCTACAAAATCACCGCCCCGGCCACCGAGCAAGTTGAAATCACCGACCAAACCAACGTAACCCTCCACTACACCGGCCGCCTCATCGACGGCACCGTGTTCGATTCCAGCGTTGAACGCAACGAGCCCGCCACCTTCGCTCCCGCACAAGTCATCCCCGGCTTCGGCGAAGGCCTCAAACTCCTCGGCCCCGGCGCCAAAGCCACCCTCTACATCCCCGGCAACATCGCCTACGGTCCCAAAGGCGCTCCCCAAGCCGGCATCGGCCCCAACCAACTGCTCATCTTCGACGTAGAAATCATCTCCGTAGCTCAATAATCACCCCCTAATACACCGAGCGGGCGCGGCTTCACGGCCCGCGCCCGCTCAGTTTTACCACATGGACATCACCCTTCGCTGCATAGCCCTGCGTACCACCAAACACTCCGACCGCCACTCCATCGTCACCGCCTGGAGCGAGCAACTCGGACGCGTCGGCCTGCTCATCTCCGCCGGCAACGGCCGCGAAGACCGCCGCCGCCGCGCCTTGATGATGCCTCTGGGCATGTTTGAATGCCACGCCCGCCAGCGTCCCGGCAGCGACCTCTTCCACATCACCGAAGTGGTGCCCATCTACGTGCCCGCCACCCTCACCGACTCGCCCACACGCTCCGCCGTGGCCCTGTTCATGGCCGAAGTCATCGAACGCACCCTGCGCGATGCACCGCCCGACCAGGCCCTCACCCGTGCTCTGATGGCCACCATCGAACTGCTCGACACCCTGCCCGCCGGCGTCGACCTCGCTAACTTTCCCATCACATTCCTGTGCCAATTCGCCCGCCACTTGGGCATCGCCCCCGACGTCGACCAATACCGCCGCGGCAACTACTTCGACCTCAACGACGGCCGCTTCCGACCCTCCTGCCCCCTCAACCACCAACACCTGCCACCCGAGTACGCCCGCATCGCCGCTGCCGTGCTCCGCGCCGACTTCCGCACCGCCGGCCGCCTGCGCCTACCGCTGGCCACCCGCCGCGCCATCCTCGCCACCGAGCTGCAGTACTTCTCCCTCCACCTGTGCGACCTCACCACCCTCCGCTCCCTCCCCATCCTCCAATCCCTCAGCTAACCACCCGCAAAATATGTTGAATAACATATTATATTTGTTGGCTATTTGCGTAATTATTTGTATATTTGCACTATCAACGTATCTTACGTTATGATATCAACTCTATATTAAATAGCGAATTTTTTTGCCACATTTTTGGCAATTATTTTTTGTTTTTCCAAGAGCGGCGAAGTCGTTTTAGAGGAAAGGTACGAAAAAATCGACCCGGGCAACTGCCGCTGCTCCACGCCGCTTTTTTTGCTCGACAAAGATTGGATATTTGCCAAGTTTTTAGTAACTTTGCGCCGCTATGATTAATGAATACGTAAATATCGCAATAGAATACATCCGCTCGGGATTGGCCGGCACACCCAATACGGTGCTCAATTTGGTGTTCGCTCTCATCTTTGGCGCTCTTTCAGCCATCACTTACTGGATTACCAAGTGGATTATGGTGGGCGTGGAGAAATTGGTGGCTTACACTGAAACCACTTGGGACGATGATTTGCTCACCACTCCTCTGCTCAGCCGCATATCAATGCTCAGCCCCGGCTTCTTGGCCATGTACTTGTTGCCAAAATTCTACTGCCAAACGCCCAACTTCTTCGACCCTATAATCCACATCTACCTCGCCGTAATCATCTGCTGGATTCTGTCGATTTTTTTAAGTAACCTCTACAACGCCCTACGCATCCGCGAAAACTTCCGCGTCTATGCCATCAAGGGCGTGTTCCAAATGGTTCGCTTAATCATCTACTGCATCACCGCCATCATCCTGGTGTCGGCCATGGTGGGCCGCTCGCCTATGTCGATTTTGGCCGCGTTGGGCGGCTTGGCGGCCGTGATGATGTTGGTGTTCAAGGACACAATCTTGGGATTGGTGGCTTCGGTGCAGATTACTGCCAACCACATGCTCAAAAAGGACGACTGGATTATCATGGATTCGCACGGCGCCAACGGCGAAGTTACCGACATTTCCCTCACAACCATTCGCGTCAAAAACTGGGACAACTCCATCACCCACATCCCCCCTTACGCCATCGTGTCGGAATCATTCCGCAACTACCAAAATATGCGCAACG
This sequence comes from Muribaculaceae bacterium, assembly GCA_051878535.1. GTDB lineage: Bacteria > Bacteroidota > Bacteroidia > Bacteroidales > Muribaculaceae > CAG-873. The sequence continues at coordinate 4,820 of JBJEKG010000186.1, read as the reverse complement.
AAGGCGGCCGACGCGTGTATCGCTCCATACTCATCGACCTCAACTCGGTGAAATTCCTCTCCAAAGAAAAGCGGCAAGCGCTTGCCGACCAAGGCTTTGTGCCCGAAAATGCCGCCGGCATCACCACCAACATCGGCCTATTGCGCGCCTACCTCGAGCATAAAATCGACACCGACGAGCGCGTGGTCAAAGACATGCTCCACATGGTGCGCCAAATGGAGCCCACCGCCTCGGGCCTGCCGCTGCAAATCTACTTCTTCACCTCCGCCACCGCCTGGAAAGAGTTCGAGCAAGTGCAGAGCGATTTCTTCGACGAGGTGTTCGCCACGGTGCACCTGTTCGAGTTGCGCATGTTCCAAGCACCCGCCGGTGCCGATCTTAAATCCTTAGTCCCTCATAAACCTTAACAATATGAAAATAGCACTATACTGCAGCGCCAAAGAGCACCTGCCCCAGCAGTGGATCGACTGTGCCCGCGCCTTGGGGCGATTCATCGCCACCGAGCACCACACATTAGTTTACGGCGGCGTCGATGCCGGCCTGATGGCCGTGGCCGCTCAAGCCACCGCCGAACTCCACGGACGAATCGTAGGCGTGGTGCCTCGCCGCCGCGCCGACCGCATCTGCCGATTCAACAGCGAAACTATCCACACCGCCGACCTTTCCGAACGCAAGCGCATCATGATGCTGCTGAGCGACATCTTCGTAGTCCTACCCGGCGGATACGGCACCCTCGACGAACTCGCCACAACCTTCTCGCACATCTCCTTCACCTCCGCCACCTCCAAACACATCATCCTCGTCAACATCGACGGAATCTTCTCCCCCCTGCTCGAACAGCTTCGCCTCATGGCCAAACACGGCCTCGCCGATGCCAAAATGCTCAAATTCATGTCGGTGGTGGAGAGCGAAGACCAACTTATCGAAGAACTTAACCGCCTCACTACCAAATGAAAAGCAAACTCTACACTCGTCGCGGCGACGACGGCACCACCTCCTTGGTGGGCGGCACCCGCGTCAGCAAAGACTCTCCCCGGTTGCAAGCCTACGGCACCATCGACGAGCTCAACTCCCACCTCGGCCTGCTGGCCGCCTCCGACGCCATCACCGCCGACACCCGCGCCACCCTCCGCTCAATCCAGCACCGCCTATTCGACATCGGCGCCGCCCTCGCCACCGAACCCGAATCCGCCTGGCAGCCCCAACTCCCCGGCGAAAAAGCCATCACCGCCTTGGAACAAGCCATCGACGCAGTCGACGCCACCCTGCCACCGCTGCGACAATTCGTCCTCCCCGGCGGCCACCCCGACGCCGCACGCGCCAACGTGGCCCGCACCGTGGCCCGCCGTGCCGAACGCGCCATTATCACCCTCAGCCAATCAGCCGAGGTCGACCCCGTAATCCTCCAATACATCAACCGCCTGAGCGATTACCTCTTCGCTCTTTCACGTCAAATCAATATAAATAATAATTTTGATGAAATTTTTTGGCAAAAAGATTGTTAGTACGTAGAAATTTACTATCTTTGCGGCAATTTTCTGAAAACGTTCACAACTAAGATAAAAAAGCTATGTATTGGACACTTGAACTCGCATCCAAACTCGAAGATGCACCCTGGCCCGCCACCAAAGACGAACTCATTGACTACGCCCAGCGCAGCGGCGCTCCTTTGGAAGTAATCGAAAACCTCCAAGAAATCGAAGACGAAGGCGACACCTACGAAAGCATCGAAGACATCTGGCCCGACTACCCCTCCAAAGAAGACTTCCTCTTCAACGAAGACGAGTACTAAGCCGCCAATAACGCCTACAAGGTTAAAAAATTTGCATTACAACTCCTTGTATTTTAACTATCGAATAGCGTCTAAAAAATTTTAGACGCTATTTCTTTAATGATACTGATGGTATCGGTTTTTGCATTGATAATTTTGGAGAATTTCAAAAGGCCATCAACAAAATCGCGGATTGTCACAGTTTTCAAATCTGAAATACGCAATTTTGCATAATTCAAAATCGAAATCAGACAACAGTAGTGACCTTCACGCCCAATTGTTCTGAGTGCTTTATACACTTCGTCTTCATCAAACGCAACGCTTTTACCATATATAAATAGGCTTGATGTAAGATTCGCTTTGCGGAATTTTGAAATAGCGTGAACAATATCATTAGCCGTAAATGATTTGTCTTTTACTTCAATAGCATTAACCAAAGTGCCTTCTGAATCGAACACATCTATATCACCGACTTCTTTTGAAGATAAGCCACTTTCATTTACTTTATGAGGAACTACTTTAAAATCTTTACCAAGATAAAGCTGTTCTAATTCTGCCACTACAATAGGACATACTTCGCCATCCATTGTATGGTCTGTAATCTTATAGATGTAGTCAAGAACAAGCTGTGAAAAATCACTTACATCTATGAGCAAGTCTCCAATAGCAAATCTTTTAAGGTATTCTTGGTGATTCTCAAGAAGAACAACCATAGCGGCTTTAAGATATGTATATGCTTGCTCACTTGTATGAATTCCGGAGAGCACCTTTATAAGGTCATCGAGTATTTCTTTATCTTTACCGGCTCTTACAGCATTATTAGATGAAAGAGACACAAATCGAGCAGGTTTATTCAGAAAAGGCTCATTTGAGTCGCCAATGCACCCCGGCATTTTAATTTTTTCAAAAGGAACTACAACTTTATGGCAAAGAGTTCGAGCATCGTATTTGCCACCTTTGCCATTTCCTTTTTGAAGGCTTAAAATATTGATTTTTGCATTAGTAGCCTTCGCAAGCAAAGCATTAATAAGAATATACTTATAAGTTTTGTGCGATGCTCTAAGAATAGTTGCAATAATCGATGCGGTATCATCATTGATCGGTGTGGCCTCAAGAAGGGCACGATCAAGAATTAATGCCGCGGTTTTTAAATCTACTGTAGCCATTTTGGAAATTAAAATAGTCCTAAATATTGTATTGGAGCCTTGCCTTTTAAGACATCAATGACCATAGAACAAACTGCTTTGGATAAATTGCATGGGACGGCATTACCAATTTGAGTGTATTGAGCGGATTGGGAGCCGCAAAAAATGTAATCTAATGGGAATGTTTGTATTACACGCGCTTCGTCCACAGTCATTCTCCTTAGATAAGGGGGCACTTTTTCTGTTTTAGCAATAGATGGATTATTTTCTACACGATCGCGATAGTTTTCCACCCAAGGTTCGGCACCTTCATATAAAGCCTTTTCGTCAATGATGGGGGTTTTGTTACCTCCCATAGAAGCCGGCAATGTAGCACTATAGCCGTCAAGTTTGAGAGGGCGACCTAAACCATTGAATAACATACCTGCGTATGCTGATTTTCGAAGCACCGGCTGCGTCGTTAGTGTAATTTTCGCATTGCAAGTGCTTGTATTATTACCTGTGCCTGCACGATCGAGAACTGAAAGAGCTTGCCTAACGCTTTTAGCTTTAACCATATAAGGCTTAAGCATGTTTTCTAAATCGGGAGTGGAAATGGTGCCATTTCGAAAACCGATGAAAAATACTCTCTCTCTGGCTTGAGGCACATCAAAATCAGAGGCATTAAGTACGATAAAGTTAGTGGAATATCCCAAGTCAATAAATGTCTGCATCAAAGCAGTACGGATCGATGCCCATTTATCCAGCGCAGCAAGTGCTTTGACGTTCTCCATAATAAATGCCTTAGGACATACAGTCTTTATAACATTGGTATAACTCCATATTAGCTTACTGCGCTCGTCATTCTCATCCATTTTTCCGGCAACTGAAAAGCCTTGACAAGGTGGACCACCAATAACCAATTCAATACCATGGTATTGAGCAAGCGAAGGTATGAAGGAATTGACATCGCCTTGGTGGATATGGTTGCCGATGTTCAAGGCATAAGACTCACATGCCTCCTTCTTTATGTCATTAGCCCAAATAATTCGAGCCCCTGCATAAATAGCACCAATATCTAAGCCACCTGCTCCTGAAAAAAGAGAGATAGTGCGTATGGTGTTGGAGGATAATAAGTCTTTTAATTCTTTCATATAAAAAGTAAATTGACTGATATGCTAACTATAGTTATTAATTCGTTTAAAAAATATGTAAAAACACCTTTGGTGCGGACTTATTGGTTATTTGTCCACAAAGGTTTTCAGATGCAAAGGTACGGATTATTTTTTGAATAGTCCAAGAAAAAAGTATCAATTTGTATTCGGGTGCGAAGTTAGTTATTAACATGTGTAAGAATTCTGCACCCCCTTGTTAATAATTTTTTAATAGAGCGATGTAGGTTTGGTCGGCGCACTCGTAGGAGCGGAGGGGGAAGGTGTAGGGGGTGAGGTCGGAGTGGCCGTAGGCGAGGCCGGCGCAGAAGGCCTGCGCTTGTTGGACAGTGGCGAAGGTCTCCGGCTCGGGGATGTCGGGGAATTCTTGGTCGGCGAGATGTTGGCGGAAGCCATCGAGGTCATCGGCGATGAGGAAGTTGATGGCTTCGGGGTCTTTGATGACGTAAACTTGGATAGGCATGGCGTTGGTATTTAGGTTGGATGAAAAAGCGTTGAGGTCGTCGGCGAGCGAGGTGAGCGCGAGCCGAATGGTGGAGAGTTCGGTAGCGGTGAAAGCCACCGGCTTGCCGTTGACGACGTTGTTGTTGAGACGCTGGGTGAACCACGAGCGCGTGCGGCTGAAGAACTGCCGCGCGATGTAGGCGCAGTTGACGTGGTCGAGCACCTCGGCGCCGGGAAGTTTGCGGATGTTAAGTGGTTGGTCGTTCATACAATTAACTTTGACGATGCAAAGTTAATAAACATTTGTTT
>JBJEKG010000185.1:0-2167 GCA_051878535.1 Muribaculaceae bacterium | reverse complement strand
GAGGGCGGCGGCGGCCACGGGAATGGCGATACCTTTGGTGTGGTCGCTGTAACCGACTGTCTGACAGCCGAGTAGCGCGAGGGTGTTCATTGCGCGGAGGTTCACTGAGTCGTAGGGCGCGGGGTATTGAGTAGTGCAATGGAGCACGATGATGTCGGCGCGGGGGATGCCGCCTTTTTCGAGCACGTCGACGGCTTCGGCCACTTCGCGCAGGGTCGACATGCCGGTGGAGAGGATTACGCGGCCGCCCTTTGAGGCAATTTTGCGCAGGTACGGCAAGTTGGTGATTTCGCCGGAGGGGATTTTCCAGAAGTCCATGTGGAGGTCGGCGAGGCAGTCGATCGACACGAGGTCGAACGGAGTGCTCATGAATCCGATGCCGACTTCGTCGCAGAGCGCTTTGAGTGGCGCGTAGTCGGAGAGTGGCAAATGGATAGCGCGGCACATTTCCAACTGCGATTGTTCCGAGCCGGTGGTTTCTTTTTGGTACTCAGCCTTGGGGGCGTAGGTGGAGATGACCAACTCCGGCACGGCGGTTTGGAATTTTACGTAGTCGGCGCCGGCTTCCTTTGCGGCATAGACCATGCGGCGAGCGAGGTCGTAGTCGCCATTGTGATTGACGCCGGCCTCAGCGATTATAATAATGTGATTATCAGTCATTTTGGTTGGGATAAAATACTACTTCATCAAGATAACGGGCAATTTGCACGCCGGATTGCCATTGCGGTTCGACCGGCGGCAGGTCGAGTACCTCGCGCAGGATGAGCGAGGGGATGTCGGCGCCGGCGGCAACGGAGCACACGGCACCGCCGCCCAAGCGCGGGTTTATTTCCATGAGCATCAGGCGGTTAGTGTCGAGGTCGCGCATCATTTGCACAGTGACAGCGCCAACCAGGCCGGTGGCTTCGAGGGTGCGCCGGGCGAGGGCGATGATTTCCGAGTCGTCGAGGGTGGCAGTGCGGGTGACTTCGCCTCCGGCCACTTCGATGCGGCGGCGCGGACAGGTGGCGAGGATGCGCGAGCCGCGAGTGTCGACGTAGCAGTCGACGGTGTACTCTTCGCGGCGGTCGATGCGCTGTTGGATGAGGTAATCATCGGCGTGGATGAGCACTTTTTGCAGAGCGTCGAGTGAGGAAATCTCCACGATGCCTTTGGATGCGGAACCGCGTCGCGGCTTGGCAATCAGGCACATACACGGTTCACCCTCGTGGTAAGTGCGCGGAATGGGCAGGCCGTGCTGCTCGAACAGACGAGCGGATTCGACCTTGTCGAACATTCGTTCGGCATCCTCGCGGCGGCCGGTGGGCACGAATGCCACGTCGTGCAACTCGGCCGCCACCGGCACGGCGCCGTCGACAAACGGAATGACGGCGTGGATGTGCTTGTCGCGGCAGATTTGGCGCAGGTGGTCGAGCACATCGGCGTCGCGCCAGCGTTTGCCCACGATGACTTCGCCTTCGCAAGCGATGGCTTCGGCGGTGGACATTTCATAGCTGAAGATGGCGCACTCGCAACCGAGCGCCGCGGCGGCCTGTTTGAAGCGACGAGCCATCGACACGCGCTTTGCTCCGCCAAGGAAAAGGAGGTTGATACGCTGGTTCATCGGTTGTAAATGTCTACCTTGTATTTGGCGATGTTTTCCGGGCGTTGGAACCACTCGGCAGTGAGCTTAAGTCCTTCGGCTAAAGATACTTGCGGACGCCAGTCGGTGAGTGAAGTGATGAGCGAATTGTCGCCGCAGAGGCGTCGTACTTCGCTCTTGGAGGGTCGGATGCGCTCGGGGTCGACCTCAAATGTAACCTCACGCCCCATAACTTGGGCGATGGTGGTGAGGGTGTCGGCCATTGAGATTTCGGTGCCGGTGGCGATGTTGATTTCGCGACCTTCGATGCCCGGGGTTTCGGCCAAGGCGATGAAGCCGCGGCAAGTGTCGGCCACGTAGTTGAAGTCGCGCGTGGGCGAGAGGTCGCCGACCTTGATTACGGTGCGACCGGCGGCGATTTGGCCGATGATGGTGGGGATGATGGCGCGAGCGCTTTGGCGCGGGCCGTAGGTGTTGAACGGTCGGGCGATGACCACGGGCAGTTCGAAGGCGTTGTAGAAGCTCAGGGCAATGGCGTCGGCGCCGATTTTGGTGGCGGAGTAAGGCGATTGCGGCTGGCGCGGA
>JBJEKG010000184.1:0-2171 GCA_051878535.1 Muribaculaceae bacterium | reverse complement strand
CGTTTGGCCGGTATGCCGCGCAACATTGTGAAGCGAGCCGAGCAAATCCTGCACAAGCTCGAGAGCGACAACCGCCGCGAGGTCGACGGCGGAGACAAGACCCGTGCCGCCCTATCGACGGTGGACGACACCCCCGGCATGCAGCTCTCTTTCTTCCAACTCGACGACCCTGTGCTGGAGCAAGTGCGCGACGAAATCCTCAACATCGACATCAACCGCCTCAGCCCCATCGAAGCCCTCAACAAGCTCAACGACATCCGCACCATCCTCACCGGCAAGAGCTAAATCGGCGACGAGCAGGAGCTCGGAGCGGGTGCAAAAAGGTTCCGCGCGAAAGGCTACGGCCCGCTGCAGCGCTGAATGCACTGCAGCGGGCCGTGGAGGTATAGGGGGGATTAGGCTTGCTGGAGGGCGGCGATGTATTTGCCGAGGATGTCGAATTCGAGGTTGACGCGGGTGCCGAGGGCGATGCGGCAGAAGTTGGTGTGCTCCATGGTGTAGGGGATGATTGCCACGCGGAAGGAGGTGGGGGTGGAGTCGCACACGGTGAGGGAGACGCCGTTGACAGTGACGGAGCCTTTTTCGACGGTGAGGTATCCGCGGCGGCGCATTTCGGCGGGGATGTCGTAGGCGAAGCGGAAGTAGCGTGAACCGTCCACATCTTCGATTTGGTCGCAGACGGCGGTGCAGTCCACGTGGCCTTGGACGATGTGGCCGTCCAAGCGGCCGTTCATCACCATTGAGCGCTCGAGGTTGACTAAGTTGCCGGGTTGGAGGTCGCCTAAGTTGGAGCGTTGGAGTGTTTCGGCGATGGCGACTACATCGTAGGTGGAGGTTTGGGCGTCGGTTTCGACCACGGTGAGGCATACGCCGTTATGGGCAACGGATTGGTCGATGGAGAGCTCGGCGGCAAAGGAGCAACGCACGCGCAGGCGCACGTTGCCGCCGTCGGAGGTGACAGCCACCACGGTGGCGGCTTCTTCTACTATTCCTGAGAACATAGTTTGAGGTTGTTAGATTCGATAATGAGAGCGCGGTCCACGGGCCATTTCACGCGCAAGGTTAGGGTGTTGGCGCTTTCGTCGAGCTTGGGACGCATGTTGCGGCCGTTGACGCGAAATGTTGCGGCGTTGGCGGCGCGGTGCACCACGATGGTGAGGGCGATTTCGCGGGGAGCGTTGGGGTATGAGCCGTCGGCACGGACTTCGATGGTGCGGCCGTTGTTGCGACCGGAGAAGGTGATTTCGCGGTGTGAGCCGGCGGCGAGGGTGCCGGTGGAGGTGCGGTCGTCGTCGAAGAGTGTGAATTGCGAGTCAACGCCTTCGGCGGGGAAGTAGTGCACGGTGAGCTGCGAGGGGTCGTAGTCGCCGGTGTTCTCCATCTTGTAGTCGGCTAAGGGGAGGAATGCGCCGGCGCGGACGAAGAGCGGAAGCGACTGAATGTCAACGGGATAGTTGACCACGGTGCCGCCTTGGTATGCGCGGTCGTTTTCGTTGAAGTCGAACCACAGTCCGGTGGGGAAGGTGATTTGGCGCGAGGTGGCGCCGGCGGTGAGCACGGGAGCTACCATCACTTCGCTACCCCAGAGGTATTGGTCGGAAATTTGGTCGTAGGTGTGGTCGGGGTCGGTGAAGTTGAGCGGACGCACCAAGGGGTAACCCTTCGAGGCGTTTTCCCAAGCGAGGGTGTAGTTGTAGGGCAGCCAGCGGTAGCGTTGCTTGATGAGGTCGAGGATTTGGCGCGAGTATTCGGGGTAGTTGTATGGTTCGGCGAACTGCTGTGCGTGGGTGCGGAGGATTGGCGAGAAGAGGCCGAGTTGGAGCCAGCGCACGTAGAGTTCGGGCATAAAGGGTTCGGCAGGGTCAACGGCGAAGCCGCCCACATCGTGGCTCATGTAGCCGAGGCCGCTGAGGCCCGACTGAATCATGATGCGGATTTGGGGTTCGAGGCCGCCCCAGGAGCGGGAAACGTCGGTTGACCAGGGGAATACGTCGAAGCGTTGGAGGCCGGTGGTGCCGCCGCGCATCATTGTCATCAGGCGGCGGTTGGGGAATTTGGTTTTGAACAAGTCGAAGATGATGCGGCTCCAATCGTTGCAGTATTGGTTGTGGTAGTTGGCGGCTCCGATGCCGTTGTGGTGCAGGCCGCTGAGGGGGTGTACTTCCGGTTCG
>JBJEKG010000183.1:0-10960 GCA_051878535.1 Muribaculaceae bacterium | reverse complement strand
CCGGCGATGGGCTATAGCGATGCCATGACTGCGGGCGCGGTGATTTCCGGTGCATATTTCGGCGACAAGGTGTCGCCGCTGAGCGACACAACCGTGCTCGCGTCCTCCACCTGCGGCGTGGACATCATGGACCACATTAAATATATGATGATTACCACCATACCCGCCATGGCCATCACCTTGGCAGTGTTTGCGGTGCTGTCGCTGAGTCGCGACTCGGCCGATGCCGCTTCCGACAGCGAGGTGCTGAGCATGATTCACGCGCATTTCAACGTTAGCCCGCTGTCGTTGGTGATTCCCGGGGTAGCTATCCTGCTGTTAGCGCTGAAAGTGCGCACCATTATAGTGCTGATTGTCAGCGCATTGATGGGCGCTGTAGGCATCGTGGTATTCCAACCGCAGTTGGGCTACAAGGTGGTGGATATAGCACTTGCCATGTGGCAGGGCAGCGAGAGCGCCTCCGGCTGTGCCACCTTCGACGCCATCGCCACCACCGGCGGCGTGGTGGGCATGTGGGAGGTGGTGAAATTGGTGACGGCTGCGTCGCTGTTAGGCTGGATGCTTATCGCCACGGGCATGCTTCGAGTGGTGGGTAATGCCATCGTGAGCGGCATCCGTCGCCGCACCTCGCTGGTGGGTGCAACCATCGGCACCGGCCTGACCATGAATGCCATCACCTGCGACCAGTACCTGTCGCTTATCATCACCGGCAACCTCTTCGCCGGCGCGTATCGTCGCCACCGGCTGCGTGCACGCTTGCTGAGCCGCACCTGCGAGGACGGTGTGTCGGTGACCTCTGTACTGATTCCGTGGAACTCGTGCGGCATGACGCAGTCGGCCGTGTTGGGTGTGGCCACGCTGAGCTACCTGCCGTACTGCCTGTTCAATTACCTCTCGCCCTTGGTGTCAATCTTGATAGCGCGCATCGGCTTCCGCACTCACAAGCGTATGTGATTAGAAGTATACGCGGGTGAAGGTGGCGGCGGTGAGCGACTGGATGGGCCGGTGCATGGTCCAAAGGCTGTAGCCCACTTGCGCTCCCATAGCCATTGACGATGAGATGCGGCAGATGCCGGCGACGCTCAAATCGAGGGTGCAGCCGTAGTTGCCGCGGCGGTTGTCGCGCCCGTCGAAGTGGCGCAGGATACCGCCGAGGGCGCGCATTTCGCAACTCCAGCGACGCCAAGGCAGAAAGAAGTTGGCCACGGGACCCACAGCGAACCCGGCGCCGTTGAGCATGTCGGTGAAGCGGCCGTCGGCGCGTGAGTAGAGCGGCACGGAGCGCAGCGACAGTTGCGAGGCGATGCCCCAGCGGTCGTCCATGGGCATGGTGAAAGTGATTGACGTGTTCATGCCGATTTTGGTGTCGCTCTCGGGTGTGCCGCCACCGAGGGCGTACATTGCTCCGGAGGAGATTTCCACGGCGGGTTGCCAGTCGGCGGTGCCGTCGGGTAGGGGACGGCGCGAGTTGGGGAAGATAAGGTACGACAGACCGTAGCCCACTTCAGTGGAGATGCGACCCACCCACATGCCGCCGATTACGTCCTTCGGGTAGTGGTTGTTCGACAGCACCCGCTGAGCGCCGATGCCGGCGGCGATGGTGCTTGCGCCGAAGGCCCACCAGCCGCTGTGGTGCATGGTTTCGTGGGTGACGATGGTGGCGAAAGTGTAGGCCCACGAGGTGTGACGCGAAGGCCATGAATCGTTGGCGCTATGGTCGGGCCGCCACTCGTGGATGGAGGATTTGAGCAACTCGGTCATGCCGGCATTCACCGACGCAGCCAACCCAATGCGCGCCACCACCGGGGCGGCGCGATTGGTGAAGGTTGTGTCGACTGTTATGTTGTCAAGCGCGTGGGCTTGCAGAGCGATTGCAATCAGTGCAAACAGGGAGAGAATCTTTTTCACTTAGAAATTGGATTTGTGTTATTGGATGGATTGGAGAACGGTGTCGAAGAGGTTGGCACGGAAGCCGTTGAAGGCGGTGTTGTCGCGGGTGGGGTTGACGCTGTTCGACAGGAACACGAAGATGAGATTGTGGTCGGGGTCAACCCAGAAGCAGGTGCCGGTGAAGCCGGTATGGCCGAACACCGAGGCGGGTGCGCCCTCGCACAGCGGCGAATTGTTGACGTTGGTCACGTCGGGCTTGTCGAAGCCGAGGCCGCGGCGGCAGGTGGGGCTTTTGGTGGTGGTGAAGGTGCGCACGGTCGCTTCAGACAGCACGCGAGCGTCGCCGTAGAGGCCGCCGTTGAGCCACATCTGGCACACCTTGGCCACGTCGGAAGCCGAGGCGAACACGCCGGCGTTGCCCGACACACCGCCGAGGAATGCGGCGGTTTCATCGTGCACGAAGCCGTGCACGTGCTGGCGGCGCAGGTAGGTATCCTTCTCCGTCGGGGCGATTTGCGACAGCGGCAGGCGCTCCGACGGACGGTAGCCGATGGTCATGGCGCCCAGTGGTGCCCAAATGCTGTCGGTGACAAATTGCTGGTGGGGCAGGCCGGTGACGCGCTGTTCCATATCCATCAGCAAGCAAAAATTCAGACAGGAGTAGCGGTATTTCTTGTTGGCGCGTAGCGGCGAGGTGTAGATGCGAGCCATGATGGTGTCGATGGTGGCTTGGCCCACGTAGATGCCGCGGGCAGCTTCGATGTTGAAGGCATCGGAGCGTGTGGAACTCTGGATGTCGGTGCGCATCCGGGCAGTGTTGTGTCCCCAGGCATTGTTCATCACGAAGATGGAGTGGTCAGCATCGCGGCGGTTGGTGATGAGCTTGCCGGAGTAGGTGGTGGAGTCCATCATCACGTTGTACATATTGAGCGAGGGCTGGATGCCGCTTTCGTGGAAGAGGAGTTGGCGCACGGTGATGTCGGCCTTGTCGGTGGGTTGCAGGCCGGGGATGTATTGCGAGGCGCGCGCATCGAGGTCGACGAGGCCGAGGTCGTAAACCTTCATCACGCCGGGGAGCGTGCCGATGGTCTTCGACACGGAGGCGAGGTCGTAGACGGTCGATGTGGTGACTGCCGGGCCGTCAGCAGTAGTGCGGCCATAGGCTCGTTCAAGCACCACGTTGCCGTTGCGAGCCACCAACACCTGGCAGCCGGGGAAAGCGCCGCGAGCCATCGCGTCGTTGACCAGCGAATCCACTGTGGCACCGAGGTTTACGTCCATGTCTTCGGCCACGGGCGAGGAGTAGCCCAAGCGGGTTTGGGGCAGGTGGATGCCGTCGCCCAATTTAGCCAAGCCGCGCAGGTTCACCGGCAGCGTGCCGCTCACTTCGATGCCGCCGAACACGGCCATAGCTGTGGCGCGACGGATGCAGGGCAGGTTGTCGTAGCCCAATACCAACGCTTTCATCTTGCCGAAAGCGCCCTTGAACTTGGCCATCTTGTAGGGGTTGACCATGAACACGCCCACCAATCCGGGCATGTCGGCCAGTTGGCCGAAGGTGTTGAGCGAAGCTGTCTTGTCGTCGTAGACCAAGGCGAGCACAACGTCGTGGTTGCGAATCTCGTTGAGAGTGCTCACGGAGAAACCGCCCATTTCCGAAGGCGAGTACACGTCGACCTTGGCATACTTGCCGCAGATGTCGGCAAACTCTGTGTAGGGCACTTTGGAGGTGTTGACCACGGCGATGCGGGCGGTGGCTAAGTTGCCCACAGGCAACACGTTATCCTCGTTGCGCAACACGGTGACGGAAGCGTTGGCCAAGTCGGTGAGCAGCGCTTCGGTTGCGGGTGTCCACAAGCGGTCGCGCAGGTTGTCGGTGTCGACCGGCTGGAGGTTGGTGAGGCCCAACACATATTTATAAGTGAGCACGCGTTTGCAGTGCTCTTCAATCATTTGCGGGGTGACGGTGCCGCGCTGCATGGCAGCGAGGATGGCATCGATGTCGACGGCAGCGTCGGAGGTTTCGAGCACGTCGGCACCGGCTATCAGTGCGGCCAAGGCGGTGTTGCGTCCTGTGGATTGCGCGCCGCGCATGCCGAGGGCGTCGGTGTAAATCAGCCCTTGGAAGCCCATTTGCTCACGCAGCAAGTCGGTGGTGATGCGCGGCGAGAGCGAGGCGGGCAGACCGGAGGCGTCGAGCGTGGGCACGCAGATGTGGCCGGTCATGATGCCGGAGATGCCGCCGTCGATGAAGGTTTGGAACGGCAATAGGTCCACGCTGTCGAGGCGAGCGCGCGAGTGCTCCACCACCGGCAGAGCCTTGTGTGAGTCGGTGGAAGTGTCGCCGTGGCCGGGGAAGTGCTTGCCCACAGCCTGCACGCCGCCATCTTCCAAGCCGCGGGCGAAGGCGTAGCCCAAGCGCGCCACGCGGTGCGGGTCTTCGCCGAACGAGCGGTAGCCGATTACCGGGTTGGTGGGGTTGGAGTTGACATCGATTACGGGTGCGAAGTTCACCTGAATGCCCATCAAGCGGCATTGGCGAGCCACGTCCTGGCCGTAGCGATAGAGTAGGGTATCATTGGCTATTGCGCCCAAAGCCATGTTGCAGGGGTATTTGGGAGTGTCGCTCACACGCATGGCCAAGCCCCATTCGCCATCCAAGGTGATGAGCACCGGGATGTCGGAATTGTCCTGAGCGAAGTTGGTGATGTCGGCGAACTGGTCGATGGAGCCGGCGGTGTAGAGCAGGAAGCCCACTTGGAGCTTGCGCACGTATTTGTACACCATATTGCGGGATTCGGCGCCGCGGGTGGGCACGATTTTCGGACACATGAGCTGGGCCACACGTTGGCGGTCGGTCATGGAGTTGTACACGGAGTCGACCCATTGGCGGCAAGCGCGGCGGTCGGCATTCTGCACCAAATTAGGCATTTGTCCCCAAGTGGAAAGCACTGAGGAAAGCAGCAGGGCGCAAGTAAGCAGTTGTTTCAGCATGATTGTGAGGTAGTTATTTGGTTGAAGGTTGCATTCGCACGGTGGTGGAGGCGCTCATCGGTTCGGAGGTGTGGTGGAAGAACTCCAATACGTCCACGTAGAAGTTGTTCTCGCTGTAAGCCAACAAGTTATGATTGCGAAGCGAGGGCATGTAGTCGCCGCCGCCCGAGATGTAGTCGGTCATGGCCACCACGTATACGCGGTCGGGGTCGAGCGGCTCTCCGTTGATGGTGACGGAGGTCACCGTGGCTTTCTCATTGCTGTCGGCGGGCTGCGGCACGAAGGTGATGCGCACGTGGTCGCTCACACCGCTGCCGCCAATTGAGGCCATCTGCGTGAACGCCGGCAACAGGTCGCGGCCGGCGATTTCGATGACTTCAACGCGGTTGCTGAAGGGCAGGATGGTAATCATCACGCCTTCGTACACGGTGTCGCCCACGAAACCGGAGCGCACACCACCGATGTTGTACATGGCGAAGTCTAACTTGCGGTCAGTCAGACTGCTGCCCACGGTGTATACAGCGTCGCTCACCCAGTTGAGCAGCTGCGGCGACTTCTGCGGGAAGTCCATGGCGGCCGTGCCGATGGGGGTGTGCATCGACACTTCCACACCTTGGCGATACGGCGCGAGGATTTGCGCGATGGCGGGGTCGAGGCGGTCATCCAGCCGCGAGGTTACCGGCACCAATTCCGAGGTGGCGGTCAGTTGGTCGAGGTCGATTTTCACCAGACCAAAGTTGCGAGTGTAGCGTCCGGTTTGCGCCACCAACACGCTGCGACCCACGCGGTTAGGTAGCCGCACCGGCTCGTTGAGGGTCGTGTGGCTGTGGCCGCCGATGAGCACATCGATGTTCTCGGTGTGCGCCACCAACATGGTGTCGTTGGGCAATTCAGGGCTGTCGAAACCGATGTGGGTGAGGGCTACCACCACATCACAATGCTGCTGTTGGCGCAGCCATCCGGCCATGCGGTTGGCCGATTCGATGGCGTCGGTGTACTGCACCCCGTCGGCGCGTCCGCGAGCCACCAAGCCGTCGGGGTTGACGTTGATGGCGAAGAACCCGATGCGGCGTCCGCCCACGGTGCGCACATCGTAGCGCGAGAAGCGGCCGGCCAAGCGCGGGTCGGAGAAATGGTAGTTGCTGCACAGGAATTTCGACCGTGCACCTTGCAGCACTGTGGCCAACGAGTCCGTGCCGTTGTCAAACTCGTGGTTGCCCAATATGCGCAGGTCGTAGCCGAGGTAATTCATCACCTGCTGCTCCACCACGCCGCCGTAGAGGTTGAAATAGAGCGTGCCCTGCACCGCGTCGCCGGCATCCACCAACAACGTGTGCGGCTCAGCGCGGCGCACGCTGTCCACAAGCACCGCCAAGCGGTCCATCCCGCCCCACGTGCTGTCGGGACAAGTCATATACGAGTGAGTGTCGTTGGTGTGCATAATCACCAACTGCTCGGCGCTGGCCGAACTATATGACAAAAGCAGCAAAAACGCCGCCAAAACAGAACCAAAAATCGAACGCATTATCGCAAAAAATCAAGGTTTTAACAATTTCCTGCAAATTTAGCAAAATTTCCCCAATTCCGCAAATAATTCGTCCGAAACCGCCCCGATATGACGAACACGAATTACGCGAATCCACACGAATCTCTTTATTCGTGCGGATTCGAGAGATTCGTGTTCGCCTTACCATCCACCTTCGCCAAGGTCCGCGAGAGCCTTCTGATGAACGAACACGAATCTCGCGAATCTACACGAATCTTTTTTGAATCTGCTCAGCTATGAGTTTAACGTAGAACGTAAACGTAAAAACGTATTATTTTCTCGAGCGAGATAATCGAAAATTTTACGTTCTACGTCTACGTTTTTACGTTTATATTTCGTAACTACCAAGCACTTACTATTTTTTTGATGATTCGTGGAGATTCGGGGGATTCGTGTTCCTTTTCCTGACCTCTCCGAATAAATCTGCAAAATCTGCGTGGAATAACACAGCGGGCGCGACCCGGAGGCCGCGCCCGCTTGGGGGAGGAGGGGGGAGGGCTTACTTCACCACCACTTTGGTGGCGCGGCCATTGGCCACCACGATGTAAGCGCCCGCGGCTAATTCCACATCACCGCAGCCGCTGTACACCAGCGCACCCGAGAGCGTGTACACCTCTGTGTCCACACCGCCGCAGTGCAGTACCCCGCCATCGACAGAGACTTCCACGCCGCCATCAATAGTGACATCATTTTGACTATTTTCATTTGCTCGAATATTCGCAAATTCCTTCCATCCTATTGCTATCTGATAGTCCCAAACACTTTCTTCCGGGACATACACAATTGTTGCCCACTTATTCAAATCATCAAAAACATCATTTCTACTACAGTAGGGAGGTACTACCGCATCAGAAACGATAGTTGATACTTTTGAACAGTTCGCGAAGCAATAATTGTCAATTGTTTCAACAGATGGTCCCAATCGAACAAATTCAAGATTGCTTAAATTTTTGAAAAAATATTCCGGCACATACGACACACTATCGCCAACATCAAATCTTTGCAAATTTGTACAACCACTTATTAGTCCCTCTCTTAAAGATGTTACAGAATTTGGTATGGTTAAAGACGTTAATGCGGTACATTCAGAAAAAGCATATTTGCCAATTGAAGTTACAGTATTAGGAATATGCAACGTAGTTATACCACTACATTTATAGAAGGCATAATCGGATATAGAAGTAATACCCTCAGGAATGGTTGAAGTACGGCATCCTTTAATAAGAGTATTTGTCGCAGTTTCTATCAGTGAATTGCAACCATTTCGAGAATCAAATACAGTATTCTCAGTACCAACAGAGATCGTTTCCAGATTCGTGCAATACATAAAAGCGTCTTCGCCTATCGCAATTACCGAATTAGGGATATTCAGAGAATTCAGACTACTACAATTATAGAAGGCTTGCTTGCTAATCTCAGTAACTGAGTTACCGAAAGTAACTGAAGTTAAGCTGTTGCAATCTTTGAAAGCACTTTTTCCAATCAAGGTGACGGAGTTTCCTATAGTCACCGAAGTTAAGCCACTACAGCTGGCGAAGGCACAAGGGCTAATAGAGACAGTACCTTCTTTAATAGCAATTGATGTATTCTGCGGCATTTCGCCTTTGTAATTATACAGCACACGCCCAAGATAAACTACACCGTCCGGTTGGTTGTCGTAAAATGGAGTGGACTCAAAAGCATTGAGACCAATCTCAGTGACGGTGTTGGGGATAGTCACTGATGTCAAGCCGCTGCAGTTATAAAAAACGGAGCTACCAATCTTCGTTACGGAGTTGGGAATAATCACCGAGGTTAAGCCTCTGCAGCCCCAGAAAGCATACTTGCCAATCGAAGTAACCGAGTTTGGGATAGTCACCGAAGAGAGATTGCTTAGCCCATTACATAAATATGCCGGTATTATCTTGACCTCAGTGCCAATTGCAAAGTTGGTAATTGATACGGAGGCAGTTAACCAATCTTGAGCGACAACGCAATTTACCGCATTATAAGTCACCGAGGTTAAGCCGCGGCAGCCGGAGAAGGCGGAGCTGCCAATCACAGTGGCGGTGTTGGGGATAGTCACTGTTGTTAAGCCGCTGCAGTTGTAGAAGGCGTAGCTATCAATGCAAGTTACAGAATTGGGGATGGTCACTGAGGTTAAGCCACTGCAGCCGGAGAAGGCGCTCCAGCCAATATAAGTTACGGAGTTGGGGATAGATACCGAGGTTAAGCCAGTGCAGTATTCGAAGGCTCCGCTGCCAATGGAGGTAGCGGAGTTGGGGATAGTCACCGAGGTTAAGCCGGTGCAGCCGCAGAAGGCATCGTTGCCAATACTTCTAACAGAATTTGGTATTGTTATAGATGTCAACTTATCTAAGTATTGACAAATATTTGACGGAATACTTTCAACTTCGGGTCCGAATTCGAAGTTATTAATTAAAACCTCTCCATAAAAATCATTTTCTAAACGCAACCAGTTACTTTCAACAGAGCAATTTTTAGCATTGAAAATAATAGAAGTTAATCCACTACACCGACAAAAAGCTTGCCATCCAATCCCTTTTACAGAAACAGGAATAGTAATTGAAGTTAAACTGCTACAGTTGAAAAAGGCTTGTTGGCCAATCTGAGTTACAGAATCGCCGATAGTCACTGAGGTTAAGCCGCTGCAGTCGCGGAAGGCGCTCCAGCCAATCTCAGTTACGGAGTTGGGGATAGTCACCGAGGTTAAACTGCTGCAGCCGTTGAAGGCGCTCCCCCCAATCTCAGTTACGGAGTTGGGGATAGTCACCGAGGTTAAACTGCTGCAGCCGTTGAAGGCGCTCCCCCCAATCTCAGTTACGGAGTTGGGGATAATCGTATTCTTACATCCGGCAATCAACGTGTTTGTTGATTTTTCTATAATCGCATTGCAGTTATCGCGAGAGTCGTATTTTAAGTTACGACTGTCCACCAATATTTGTTCTAAGCTGCTACAGTTGTAGAAGATACTACTGTCAATCTCTGTCACGGATTCAGGGATAGTCACCGAGGTTAAGCTGCTGCAGCCCCGGAAGGCATACTCGCCAATCGCAGTCACGGAGTAGGTGATGCCGCTGTAGGAGACTTGCGATGGGATGGTTACGGCGTCGGTGTAGGAATTGTAACTAGTACTTCTATAGGTTACGCTGACGGAGGTGCCGTCGCTGTTTTTGGAGTAGTAGATGCCGTCGACTTTGAAGTCGTAGGCACTGGCCGCGATGGCTGTTAGTAGTACGCTTACTAACAGCAGGATTCGTTTTGGAATTTGTTTCATAGCTTTTCTCTTGATTCAATTATTGTTTCTTGTTAGTCAATTTATTACAACTGCGTTTAATCCTCAATAAAAAATCGATTATTATAACCCCAATGGCGCTAAACGCCATTGGGGCGATTACTAATCATCTATCTTCCATTACTCCTACTTATTGATCTCATTACATACACTCGTGGATATATCTAATGATCTCAATAGCTGATCAGCGTGATTAGACAGCTAATAATCATTTATTCTTAAAGAGATAGCTAAAAAGCCAATCAATAAGCCAATCACAAGCAAAACTTAAAGGTTTGCTGATCGTAGGATCCTCAATAAATTGGCCTATGGTTAAGCTTACTGATATTTTTATAATCTCTTTAATTATCTAATTATGCTATTTTGTCATAATTGAAATAATAGATTTACGATTGAACTACAATATCTTTCCCACGAAAAAGCGTTTTACCCCTGCATGCACACCATACAGCAAGAAAACTGTCTAGATTGTCAGTCAATCGCCCTACCAATTCAGACCTGATTAATGTGATAAATAGGTTTAATAGTATAATCCATAAAGAAATGATGTAATGCTCTTTTGAGCCGCACACCAACAAGATTGTCAGTGTGAACATCAGAAGAATTGCGCTGTTAATACGTTGCATAGATTATACAATGCCGCGGGATTCTCCTCTTTGGCGGATTAGTGGGTGTGAGAAAGGCGTGAGAACCGGTACTGTGCTCTTCCCACATATAGAGGCTCTCGCATTGCCCATCAGAGTCGGAAGAGCAACGCCGAAGCCTCACGCCGTATGATGATATGGCCGTAGGAAGCCTCGCGACTTCCTCGGCTTGGTATATCATACCTGTGAAGGCATCTACCGTTGCCGTATCCTTGACTCTGATAAAGAATTTGCGAGATTCCTAAAAACCAAGAATAAGCGAAGTAAACGCTTTCTGTTAACTATGTCTGCATCCCGCCCCTGACCCCATATCGGGCTTCGGAACGATATGCACCGCAAATTTACACTTTTTTCTGATGCGATGCAAGAGTTTGCGCAAAAAAAATGCAAGGTGGCTGAAAAAACGGCGGGCGCGGCGAGGAAACGAACGCGAATCACACGAATCCACACGAATCTTTTTTATTCGTTAGATTCGTTGGATTCGTGTTCGCTTTTTTCGACAACTCTGCCGGCTTCAGAAGGAAGCGAACACGAATCACACGAATCTTTTTTATTCGTTAGATTCGTTGGATTCGTGTTCGCTTTTTTCGA
>JBJEKG010000182.1:0-2188 GCA_051878535.1 Muribaculaceae bacterium | reverse complement strand
ACCCGCATGGCCGCGACCACTCTGCCTTCATGGGTTTCGCCCCCTACGACCACCCCAAAATCGCCGTGGCCGTGTATGTGGAGAACGGCGGCTTCGGCGCCGTGTTCGGCGTGCCCATCGGCTCGTTGGTGATGGAAAAATACCTCTGCGATTCCATCCACCCCTCGCGCCAATACATGGAAGATCAAATGATTAGCACCTCTTTACCTTACTCCAATGCGAAACGATAGCTCTCCATCCGTATTCCGCCAAATCGACTGGCCGCTGGTGATTATCTACCTGCTCATCGTCATTGCGGGCGTGTTTAGCATCTATGCGGCCAGTTACGACTTCGACGAGGCCTCCATCTTGAGCTTCGACGAGTTTTCCGGCAAGCAAATTCGCTGGATTGGCTTGGGCTTGGTGTTGGGCTGCGTGGTGCTCCTCACCGATTACCGCGTGTTTGAAACATACGCTTACCTAATCTACGGCATACTGCTGGTGCTACTGCTGATTACGCCATTCATAGCGCCCGACATCAAGGGCTCGCGCTCGTGGCTGGTCATCGGCCCGATGAGTCTTCAGCCGGCCGAATTTGCCAAGGTGGCCACCGCGTTGGCGCTGGCCAAACTATTCAACGGCTACAACTTCACCCTCAAAGGCCGACCGGGCAACTACCTCCGCGCGATTTTGCTATTTGTGGTGCCTATCTTGCTGATTCTCAATCAGAACGAAACCGGTTCGGCATTGGCTTACACCGCTCTCGTTTTGGTGCTCTACCGCGAAGGCATGAGCGGATTGATACTGTTCGCCGGCGTGTTTGCCGTGGCCGTGTTCGTCATCGCGGTGAAGTACACCGAGGAACTATTCCTCGGCATCCCGGGGGGCGAGTTCACCGTGATGGTGTTGGTGATGCTCACCATGGTTATCATGGCCTTCATCTATGGCCGCACGGTGGAAATCGCCCGCAATCTTTTGGCCGGATTCGCCTCTTGCCTGCTGATAATGTGGATATTAGGCGGACTGGTGGGCTTGGCTCTGCCCGGCCGCGCTATCATGATTTGTGTGGTGCTGGCCGGTTGCATCTATCTTGCGTTTGAAGCGCTCAAGCGCCACATCAGCCGCTTGGCCGTGCCGATTGTCACCGCCGTGTTGGCCATCGGCTTCATGTTCTCGGTCAACATTGCCTTCGACCAACTTCAACCGCACCAGCAACAACGCATCCGCGTGGTGCTCGGCATCGAAGAAGACCTCCGCGGCGCCGGCTACAATGTCAACCAGTCGAAAATCGCCATCGGCTCGGGCGGTTTCTTCGGCAAAGGCTTCCTCAACGGCACTCAAACCAAGCTCAAATACGTACCGGAACAGCACACCGACTTCATCTTCTGCACCATCGGCGAGGAGGAAGGATTCGTGGGCTCGTTTGCCATCGTGGCACTGTATCTTGCTATGATTCTGCGAGTTATCGCGATTGCCGAACGCCAACCGCGCCCCTTCGGCCGCATCTACGCCTACTGCGTGGCATCGTATATAATCTTCCACTTCTGCGTCAACATCGGCATGGTGATTGGCCTGTGTCCGGTTATCGGCATCCCATTGCCGTTGCTCAGCTACGGAGGTTCCTCGCTCTGGGGATTTACTTTACTGATATTCATACTGTTGCGCATCGACGCCGCCCGCAAATCCTATTCATAAACGAATGATGAGCAAGGTAGTTTTCGACAATATTATCTACTCGTTGCAGCGCTTCGGCGGCATCTCCTCACTGTGGCACCAAATTATCGACCATGTGAGCACGTTGCCGCAATTCGACGTGCACGGTCTTGACTACAAGGCTGCTAATCAGAATGTTGAGTACTGCCAATTGCCGCAACTCACCCACCGCCAATGGCCCACGGCCCTCGAACGCTACCTCGATGCCGATTACCTCCTCGACCGCCCGCACACGTTCCACTCATCCTACTATCGCCTGTCGACCCATCCGCAAGCGCGGTGCGTGACCACCGTCCACGATTTCACCTACGAAAACTGCATCGGCGGCCTGCGTTGCGCCATCCACTCTGCGCAAAAGTATCGCGCCATCCGCCGCTCTGCAGTGGTGGTGTGCGTGAGCCAATTCACGCGCGACGAATTGCTCCGTCGATTGCCCGACGTGGCGCCATCGAAGGTCGAAGTGGTTTACAATGGACTGAATCCCGCTTATAATCAG
>JBJEKG010000181.1:0-11061 GCA_051878535.1 Muribaculaceae bacterium | reverse complement strand
GTAGCTTTCGAGCCAAACTAAGGCGTTGGCGGGCAAGTCGTTGGCGTCGAGCGAGCCGTGGTCGCTGTAGCAGAGAATGGGGTAGGTGCGCGAATCGCCGCTCACCACCACGAAGCCGCCGCCGGCGAGGTTGAAGCCGTGCAGGCGATCGTAATTCAGTTCGGCCGACACTAATTGCTGCGGATTGGCAGCGCGGGCGCGCAATTTTCCGTTGATGGGTGCGCTAACAAACTGCCACGCGATGTTGCGCGCTTGCTCGGCTGTGATTTCATTTGCGAGCAGCACCATTATGGCCAACAGGAAGCTCGCTATTGTGATGATAAATCTTTTCATAGCAGTAAAAATACCAAAAGATGCCAACGGTGCGACCGAAGCCGCACCATTGGCACCGAATTATGTCAGGTTTAATCCCAGTTGATGGTGGCGTTGCTGTAATTGCCTTGCTTGTCGACAGTTATGCCGTTGGTGGTGAGCACTCTCCCATCGCCGTACTTGCCGGTGATATATTCGGGAGTGGCTGCATCCGTGCCACCCGACATTGACGAGAAAGTTGAGTCGAGACCATCGATTTTTTTGCCATTTTGGTCGTACACACTCACGAAGGGGTCGCAGTGTTTGAAGTTGAAGTTGTAGGATGCCTTTGTGAGGGATACGCCGGCTTTCACTTTGGCGCTGACGCGGTAGCCGAAGGTGGCCGGGAGGGTGAGGTTGGCCACTTGAATTTTGGTTTCGAGTTGGGTGATGGGAGCCGACACGATATTGCCTTTCTCCACATATTGGATGGTGATGTCGAGCACGTCGAGCATGTCCTGCGAACATTCAAAGCGGTAAGTGCACATAGCCGAGGTGGGCACACGTTCTTCTTCTTTGGGTTGTTCGGGTTCGTCGTCATCGCTGCAGGCGGTCATCGCGCAACTCAGGCTCATGGCCATCACCAGTACGGAGGCGAGGTAGAGTAATTTCTTTACGTTCATAATTTTTGCTTGGTTTAGAATGTTAATAGATTGAATCGTGGTGCAAAGGTAGGCGGATAATTCCGGGCGGCAAAATGATTTGGCTCGAGTTTTGTAACAAGAGCCGCGGAAGCATGTCGCAAATGAGGAAAAGTGATGTAATAATTTGGGGAAGCTGTGTAACGGTTTGGGAATGCGTTGAATATCAGAACAGTAACTATGTGCTTGTATATATCCGCTATACAAAATTCCGGAGGCGATTTGCAGCCCGATTTTCGGTGCGATTTGGTCGTTTCGACAAAATTTGTTACCTTTGTATATCCAAAGGATTTACACATGAAAGCACCACTTATCTTCTTATCACTTTTATCCGGATTACTTTTCAGTTGCACCGCGGGTTCGGGCGAATCCGCCGGCGATTGCGATACCACATTCACGGCGGAGAATATTCAGCGTCAAGCGATGGTTGACCCGCAGCAGGCATTGGCTCTGCTCGACAGTGCCGAGGCCCTCCGCGCCATGAATATCATCGACATCAACGGCCTGCGTGCATTGATTTATCATAACGTATACGACATGACCAACGTGGCCTTGGCTTATTCCTCGCAAGTATATAAAGATGCCACGCTACAAGCCGACACAGTGGCGCAAATCAAAGCGCTCAAGCAGTTGGTGGCGCTCAATTATATGCTCAGCCACTACTCGCATGCGCTCAGTTACGCCACCCGCGGCCTCGACATCATTGCCGACACCGATGCCGGTTCGCAAGCATACTTCCTGCAGTTCGCCGGCCTCACCAAGGCCGAGACGGAATCTGTGGATGCCGGATTGGAGTACCTCAACCGCAGCATCGACATTTACGCCACCCTCGCCCGCGATAACGGCGGTGCTGACGCGGCCGACGACCGGCTCTACGCCTGCATGCAGAAAGCCAACACCTTGCAAAGCCACAACTGCTTTTCCCAGGCATTGGAGGTGCTACCGCAGTGCAATTCAGCCTTCGATGCCTTGGTTGCTTGCAACGATGCCAACCCGCAATTGGTGGACCATCGTCGTGCTGAAGTGTTGGCTATCAATATGTTAGTACTTTATAAATGCGGCGAAGCCGACCGCGCTGCCGAGTGTTACAAGCAATACACCGCCACCACATACGGCAACACTCCCGGCGGCAGCGACTTGGTGGTGCCTTACCTGATCGCCTCGCAGCAGTATGATGAAGCGCTTTCGCGCCTCGACACCGAGCAAGCGCGACTCGCCGCCAACCGCGACACCATCTCCGATTACTACGTCAACACCGTGCTCGACGGCCGGTTGCAATGTCTCCAAGCACAGGGTCAATGGCGACAGGCGTTGGCTGTGTCAAAGCAAATCAAAGCGCTCACCGACAGCCTTTACCTGCGCGAAAACGCCCACCAAATGGCCGAGCAGTCAATCATCTATAAAACCAAGGACTACGAGTTGCAAATGATTGAGCAACAGCGCAAACTGACAGAGCAACGCGATGCGCTCATCGTAGGCAGCATCATCCTCGCCATCCTGTTGGCCTTGGCTGCGGTGCTGTTCTATTACAACCGCACCATCCGCCGCAAGAACCGTGCGGCGGCAGCGCTGATTGAGGAACTCACCGCCACCCATTCGCTTCAGCGTCAGATACTTATACAGGAGTCTACAACCGCTGTCGACCCCGCTGCCGACGACCAATCGCTTTTTGCATACCTCAACCGCCGCATTACCGCCGACAAGCTCTACCTCCAACCCAACTTCCACCGCGAGGATGCTGCCGCACTGGCCAACGTGCCGCTCAAACGCCTCTCGGCCATCTTCCGCCAGTTTGCCAACGGCTTCCCCGGCTACATCAACGACCTGCGATTGGAGCACTCCGTGCACCTGCTTCGCACAAAGGACAACTACACCGTGGAAGGCATCGCCCAAGAATGTGGCTTCTCCAACCGCCAAACCTTCCACCGCCTGTTCGTGGAAAAATACGCCATGACTCCGGCCGAATTCCGCCGCTCAGCTCTCCCCTCCTAAAAAACACAAAAAAATTCGATACGCCGGAGCATGTTGGGTCAATACCCGGCTTTGGTCGCGCCCCGGCGGGGGGCGGCGGATCATGTTGGGTCAGTGTCTGGCTTTGCCGCCCCCGCGAGGGGTTGCGCCGGAGAGAATCGGTACAAATATGCGAAACGGAATCTTTCCCTCAAATATGCAGCTTAATAACTAAGGTGTTCAGATTAAGCCTTTGTCGTAATTTTTTACGAATAACAGCATCATACTAACACTTTAGTGCTATATAGCTATAGTGTTTTGTGAGTTGCAATAAGAGTGGATGGGATCCCAATCCCGGCCCGAAAGTGTGTCAAAAGTCTGTCCTGTGAAACACAGCGTGCAAAGGATTCACAGGAGCTGGTATGCCGCCGTCGCGCCAACAAAAATCAATATAACAGGAGAAAGTGTGTCAAAAGTCCGACGCGGCAGAATGTGGGCGAAAAAATTCACAGGAGTAAGTATGCCGCCGTCGCGCCAACAAAAATCAGTATAACAGAACCCGCTTCGAACCATCCTGTTGAAAGCTGCTGACTGTGGCCGACCGTAGCCGAACAGCGAGCGGCACAGCGAGACAGCACAGCGGACGCTGTGCCCATCATACCTACTCACCATCGCAGTGGGATGCGGAACGCGCGAAGCGCGTTCCGCTACGTGCTTTATACGGCTGTGGGACCATGTGTGGCCATTTTAGAGGAAAAGCCGGTCGAAACCGGCTTTTTTGCGAATTTTTTTGAAATTCTCTGCGAGATCTTCGTCTCAATTTGTTAACTTTGCAGTACGAAGCTGAGGTCGTCTGTCCACTGGCCCTTTGATGCCATACAGGAGTTTGACCCATGCGGCTCATAGAATTAAAAATTGGTCGTTAGAGGCCGTATGATAGAGTGTCTATTGTTGTAGCCGCTGCTTCTACTTTTTAGTAACATTATTATTAACTTAAATTAAAAGGTATGGCAAAGAAACGAAAAATTTCTGTAACCACCAAAAGTCAGGAGTTAAAAATTGTTTATCCTGACACTGCAGGGATCGATGTTGGAAAGACATTGATGCAAGTGAGCGTGCCGGAGGATCGTTGCGAGCAAAGCAATCGTTGCTTCGAGGCACACACAAAAGGTCTGGTAAAAATTGTAGGAATGCTACAAGAATG
This sequence comes from Muribaculaceae bacterium, assembly GCA_051878535.1. Lineage (GTDB taxonomy): Bacteria > Bacteroidota > Bacteroidia > Bacteroidales > Muribaculaceae > CAG-873. Next base: position 6,915 of record JBJEKG010000181.1, on the reverse strand, counting down.
TCGTATTACCCGCGTTGTGATGGAATCCACCGGCGTGTACTGGAAGCCTTTGTTTTTACTGCTTCAAGAGGCTGGCTTAAACCCGATCTTGGTAAATGCAAAGGATGTAAAAAATATGTCAGGTCGTAAGACTGATGTCAATGATGCTGACTGGCTGCGACTTATAGGAAGTTTTGATCTGGTTAAGCCTTGTTTTCAGGTTGATGCCGTATCGCGCCGTCTGCGAGAGTACTATCGCTTGCGCCGCACAAAGGTCGAGGACATGGCTCGAGAGTTGCAGCACATGCAGAAGGCAATGGCACAGATGAATATCAAATTAGATAGCGTAATCAGTGACATCGCCGGCAAGAGCGGAATGGCAATCATTCGAGCTATTCTCGCTGGAGAACGCGATCCAATGGTGTTGGCTTCGTTGACCAGCGGCCGATGCAAAAACAGCAAAGAAACTATCGCTGATGCTTTGGAAGGCACTTGGGATATGGAACATCTGGTCGCATTGGAAACAGCCGTAGAAACTTACGACTTTTTTAAGTCGCAAGTTCACAAAATCGATTCTCAAATCGAAGCGTTTCTCAATAGTTACCAACTCTCGGAAGTAGCCGATGTTGTAGCCAGCGACCTAACCGAAGAAAAACGAACAGACAAAGCAAAACGATACAAAAATCCCGTCCACTTTGATGTAGAATTATACGCATTTCTTATGTTCAGCGTCAATTTTATGAAAATACCCGGGGTTGGCGACGGCACACTGATGACATTAATGGCTGAACTCGGACCGAACTTCACTAAAAAATTCAGCAATGCGGCAAAATTCTGTCGATGGTGCAACCTCACGCCCTGCGACAACATTACCGGTGGAAAGATTATAAGTAGCAGACTACCAAAACGTCCCAATCCTGTAGGCCAAGCTTTACGGCAAGTAGCCATTTGCCTGCGAAGTAGTAAAACTTCGCTTGGTCAATACTTCAGACGAATGTCATCCAGACTTGGTCCGGCACAGGCCGTTGTGGCAACCGCACATAAAATTGCAAAGATAATATACACTATGGCCGACCGACAAGTAGAATACGTTGAGCAAAAGATAAAAATTAGCGAAGTTGAGATAGTAAAAAAGCGCATCCGATCACTTCAAAATAAGCTCCATAAACTTGAATCTGATGAGAGTGCAACTGCCTGATTATCAACAAGCTGCGGGTTTGTTATATGATAGCACAGGAGATTTAGCAGGAGGACAGGAATTATATTATTGATATTCAATTCATTACCCGTAGGGACGCGGCCTGCCGCGTCCGCATCCGGATGGCCCGACCGCAGTCGATGCACACGCGTGGAACGCGTGCTCTCATCGATAACCCCGCAGCGGAACGAGCGCCCCAGCGCGAAGTTCCTCTGTGGGGCGTGCGTGGCCACCTTCCACCATCCTGCAACCATGGAATGGTTGCTTAGCACTCGCACTCATCCGCATCACCTCTGCAAGGCAACCATTCCATGGTTGAGGTGGAAGGGGAGGGCCTGTCCCCACAGAGCCCTCGGCTCCGTCGCTGCGCTCCTCCGCCGAGGGCACTGCGGGGTTATCGATGAGGGCACGCGTTCCACGCGTGTGCCGACATCAATACTAAATCTCCTGCCGCGGCTTTTTCGCGTGCGTTCGACCGCGCCGGAGTTTTGGCACAGCACTTATTCTGAATTATTACAAACTTTTTCAAGTTTTTAACAAACGATTTTTTGGTTAATTCATTTATTATCACTAACTTTGCGGCGGAAGTATACTATCATTCTTACTCACTATAGCAAATAAAACCTTAAAAATAATGTTAAAAAGATTACTACATTTATTAAAACCTCAGGCATGGCTGTTGGCCGTGCTGATAATCACCGCGGCGCTGCCGGCCCGCGCTGATGAGGAGGATTTTCCGTATATATATACGTTAACTGATGACGGCACCGGTTACATAATCTCACCTGACAGGTATAATTGCTCGTGGGATATGGAACTATTAATGGAAGTGCCGGCAGTACGCCCATGTGATGGCAAGCCTGTTGTAGGATTGCAGGGATTTGAATACTGCGAGCGCCTCATGGATATTTTGTTCGATGAGAATTGTCAAGTGAAATCTATCGGCAATAATTGCTTCAAAGGGTGTCGGTCAATTTGGAATATTGTGAACTTTCCCTCAACTATCGAAACCATTGGTGATTACGCATTCTATGGCTGTTCAAGTATCACCGAAATAAATCTGCCCGGCGCCCTTACATATATTGGAATTTCCGCCTTTGAATTATGTAAAAGCCTCGAATCGATTACGCTGCCAAAAAGTCTGAAAGTAATTCGTGAAAATGCATTCAAAAATTGTGCATTAATCGATAGTAACGGTAACTGTATCGGAGGTCTCGAAGAGGTTACGTTTGAGAATGGTGTGGATTTCTATACTAACGGCGTTTACCGCTTTTACAACAATGTTTTCTGGGGTTGCGCAAACCTCAGCCAGGTAACACTGCCCCAAGACACTCCCGGGTGCTTTATTATCCCGGCGGGTACTTTCGGCTATTGCTCAAACCTTAGGTCGATTGAGCTCCCTGAAAATACCGGCATAATCGAACAAATGGCGTTCTATCGTTCCGGCCTGGAGAGTTTTAACTTCACCACAACAAAAGAAGAGTGTGAGCCGTTATATTTGTCGGGGTATTACACATTTGCCGCCTGCGAGAATCTGACAACCATAACAGTAACCGGCAAAGTGAAGTTCAACGGTCTTTATACATTCCAAGACTGCACCGCTCTCGAAACCGCTACTTTTACCGGCGAAGACGACGACTATACGGTAATGAACCCTGATATTTTTAAACGTTGCTCCAACTTAGAATCTGTAGATTTTTATCACCTCAAGGGTAATGGTCAGGACAACGATATGGACAGTGTCTTCACAGATTGTAAAAAGCTCGTAAGAGTTACTTCCACTCTTCCCCCTGAGATAAGCAAAATCGGCTACTCATGCTTCGATGGTTGCGAAAGTCTTACGACACTCTCTCTCCCGGAGCAAGCGTTTGCAATCAACGAGACCGCATTCCGTAACTGTAAATCTTTGACGAGTTTGGAACTGGCCGACCTCACGTCGATTGGCACCAAGGCGTTCGCCGGATGTTCCGCTTTGACATCAATCAAATTCACCAACAATCCTCCCACAGAGACCATCGAGGACGCATTCGACGAGTGGCATTTCAATAACACACTAATTGATGTGCTCGACGAAAAATACAGCGTATTTGTTGCCGATGCAGTCTGGCAGAAGTTCCTTAAGCTCAAACACCCGGCGATGTTCGCCTATACTCCGGTGGAGGGCGGCTATTCCATCACTAAAGGGCAATTTGCTCTCGCTGATGACTTTGCAGGCATGTTTGAGGTTCCCGCGGAGTATGAATCCGGCAAGGTAGTGGCCATCGCCGACGAAGCTTTCAAGGGTCTCACCGGCATCACCGGCGTTACACTCCACAAAGACTTGACCGCCGTTGGCGCCAACGCGTTTGCCGGTTGCACCGGTATCACCAACGTAATCAGTGAGCGCACCGAACCGCTCACCGCCGATGCTTGTCCCGAGTCGGCCTTCGCCGAGCAGATTTACACAAACGCCACACTCACAGTGCCCTTCGGAAGCCTCGAGGCTTATAGCAACTGTGCGCCGTGGTCTGCTTTCAGCAAAATCGAGCAAGGACTCGGCGAACGCACTCTCGCTAAGCCGACAGCTTCTCCCGAGTCGTGTGATTTTAAAGAATCATTCGACTTGACCCTCACCAACCCCAACGAATCAGGCATCATTTATTATTACGTCATCCCCGAAGGCGACACCTCCACCGGAGTGCGTTCTGTCGCAGCCTACGAAGGCCCGATTACGGTTCCCGCCACTAATTACACAGTGGTGGCCTACATCACCGATGGCACAGTCTGCAGCGAACCGATTACCTTGGAATTCACATTCTTATCTTGCCGAATCGACAATACTACAAGTGTGCCAGAAGGCTCTCAAGTGGTCGGCTTCACAACCGACCCGGAGCAGTCGCTCGACAATGTGGTAATCGACAACATCTACTACAGCATCAATGACGAGGCAAGCGGCATGGACTCCACCAACGGTTTGGTGCTCAATGCGACCTCATCGATTGAGGTCGTACACCAATTCAATAGCGACGTGGAGAACGGCCTCGCCCCTGCCACCTATTTCAACGGCCTCGCCGTGAAGGTGCAAGGCGTCGGTAGCATCACCTTTACCGACTACGAGAATAAAGGCAACGCTCGCCTCACCCTCGTGCTCGGCGACGGTTCGCCCGTTTATGTCGATGAACTTGAAGGCGGCAAATACACGTTCTCGCTTCCCGTGGCGAAGTACCTCTACATCTTCGCCTCGCAAACCGCTCCCTCGGCTGCGCCTCAGCTCAAAGCCCCGTCGCCCGGCGAGAATAGCGTGACACTCACATCCATGACCCTCGAAGTCAGCGACTTATACATCAGCACCGTGGAAGGTCTCGACAAGATTTTGGCCGCAAATGCCGGCGAATCTTACCGCCTCTCCTATAGCCTCAATGGCCATTACTTCGATGGCACTTACCTCTATGCCTCGACAATTGGCGGCACCGGTTCGTCGAAGAATACTTACAACTTGGGAAAGGTAGGCAACGCAGGTAGCGACGACTACTTTCACGCCTACCAAGATGACTGGGTGGCTATCTCCGGATTGACAGAGGAAAATGCAGAGGATTATCTTGGAGAGATATACACAGTGGATTTCGTGGTCGAGGTAGTTTCCAATGACAAATTTCCCGTTATCTCATTACAGACATTACCCACCTTCGTTGACCCGAACTCCTTCGAACACCACTCATTCCGCGTGGAGAACTTCAACTACAAAGCCGATAATCTTGCCGTGAGCAACATCTGGCTCATCGCTCCGCAACCCGCCGAATATTGCACCCTGCGCGGCTTCGTCAGAATAGAGAATATCCACACCAAGGACGGCTACCTCGAATTAATGTCGGAAGAATACACCAAATTCGCCGCAGACGACACCCCAATCCCGCCGCTCAGCGTGAAGGTATATTATTCCAACGCGGCAGTATCAGACGCACTGGACATTACGGCATGGTATGACTTCACCGGCATCGTGTCGAGAGAAGGCGAAGATTTGGTATTCACAGCACTCACAGCCGAATACAAACTGCCTTCAGCCATCGAAAACGTCGAAGCCGCCGGTAGCGCTCGCATCTCCGCCGGCCACGGCACCATCCACGTTGCCTGCGACACCCCCACCACCATCGCCGTCTACACAATGACCGGCCAACTCGTCGCCACCGTAGAAGCCGCCACCGCCACCATCGCAGTAGCCCCCGGCCTCTACTTAGTAAAAGCCGGCCCCCAAGCCACCAAACTCTCCGTAAGATAAGAGTTCGATTAGCTCTCCCATAATGTCACCCCCGAATAGCCTCGGCTATCCGGGGGTGACCATTTTGCCGCGGCATACCCCAATGGCGCTATCAACGCAACGACAACTATGCCACCAACAAGTAGCCCCGAGGCTTGCCTCGGGGAGATCCGGATGGCCCGGCAGCATGTCTTAAATTAGATTTGTGTCTTTTGATACACTTTCTTTGCATTACCTCGGGGCCATCCGGGTATGCCGCGGCAAGCCACGGCTCTACACGTAATCAATTGAATATTAACACATTATCTCCTGTCCTCCTGCTAAATCTCCTGTCCTCCTGTGAGCCCCTTGCACGCTGTGCCATTCCGCTCTGAAAAAATCTGCAAAATCTGCGTGAGACATCGACTGCGGGGTCGGGCCATCCGGGTATGCCGCAGCAAGCCACATTCTGTGCATTGCGGTCGGGCCATCCGGGTATGCCGCAGCAAGCCGCGGCACTACAAGTAATCGATTGTATATCAACACATTATCTCCTGTCCTCCTGCTAAATCTCCTGTCCTCTTGTGGGCCCTTTACCCTCGTCTGCGAAATCGTCAAAAATTCACCCACCTCCGCCAAATCTGCGTGAGGTCTCGGCCTAATTTCGGAGGGAAGGAAAATTTTTTGGGTGGAGCACTTTTTGTTTGGCGGAATTGTTGTATATTTGCAGAATATTTCGCAAATGTAAGTGATGAAATGGTTTAAGGCATTATTGTGGGTCGTTTTTGGCCTGGTTTCGGTGGTGGCGGCCGTGGGGCTGGCGCTCTACTCGCCGTGGGGTGGCAACGCTGCGGCACGGATTGTGGGGGCGTTGGTAAGCGATTCCACCATGACCATCAGCATCGGCGAGTTGGACATCGACTGGCCGTTGCGGGTGCGCGCCGCCGATATTGACCTAACTATGGCCGACGGTATGCGACTGCGTGCCAAGGAGTTAGAGGCCGACTTGGAGCCGCGCGACTTGCTCGACATGAACCTGCGGATGCCTCGGGCAGCCGTGAGCGGTCTGCGCCTCGACATGGGCGCGGAGGATTCGCTGATGTGCATGCTTTTACAAGCCGACCGGGCGGATTTGCGCACGGCCTCGGTGCGGCTGAGCGATTTGCACATCGCCGTGGACAGCGCGCTGCTGTGTGACGGCCGAATGGCGCTTACGCTCAACCCCGACACGGCGGCAGTGGCGCCGCCCAAGCCTGAGCCGAGCGAGCCATCGACTATGTTGCTGAACGTAAGCCATTTAACCCTCGATAGATTTCACTACCAAATGCGGATGCTGCCCACGATTGACTCGTTGGCGGTAACCTTGGCCATGGGCGACGTGGCCGATGTGGCTGTGGACCTCGGCGGCCAGACCATCAACGTGCGCCGCTTCGACGTGGACGGCGCCGACATCGCTTACATCGCGCCGGATTCGGCCACGGTGGCCGCCACTCCGCCCGCGCGAGTTGACACGGTGGCCGCCGAT
>JBJEKG010000180.1:0-2198 GCA_051878535.1 Muribaculaceae bacterium | reverse complement strand
GGTACAGGAACATAAAATGCTTGGTTTTCCTCCACGGCAAAGCTCAAACCTACCAGTTCGGCGCTGATAGCATCGGTTGAAGTGGTCTCTGTATCTAAACTGAGATTTTTTTTTGTCCTAAAAAAATCACAGATTTCTCGCATAACGGCTTCATCCTCAACCAATTGGTAATCGTGAGGGGTCGTTTTAAGGGTCGAAAAACGCGGATTTTCGGCTGATTCTTGGCTCTCGGTCGGGAATTCGCCAAAAAGATCGGGCTGGAGATTGTCGGTTTTTGGCTTATTTTCACTTTTCTTTAGAATCTTCGCCGCTAAGGTCTTAAACTCCAATTCTGCGAAGAGCGTGCGGAGTTTCTCCTCATCCGGGTCAGTTACCTTCAGTTCTTCCAAGTTGAGTCCGATAGGTACATCGGTACGGATGGTGGCGAGGAAGTGGCTCATGCGGATATCGTCGGTTGCCTGTTCCACCTTTTCGCGCATCTTCCCTTTCAGTTGGTCGGTATGGTGGAGTAGGGCATCGATGCTGCCAAACTCCTGTACCAGTTTGCTGGCGGTCTTCTCGCCCACGCCCGGACATCCCGGGAAGTTGTCGGCCGAGTCGCCCATCAGTGCGAGCAAGTCCACCACTTGTGATGGCGATGCAATGCCATACTTGTCCGTGACTTCCTTTTCGCCCATGACCTCGTAGCCACCCCCATGTCGCGGGCGGTAGATGAATACATTGGGGCCGACGAGTTGCCCATAGTCCTTGTCGGGGGTGAGCATGTAGGTGGCGATGCCCGCTTTGCCGGCCTGGGTGGCCAGAGTACCAATGACATCGTCGGCCTCGAATCCATCTGCCTGCAAGATGGGGATGCGGTAAGCCTCCAATAGCTGCTTGATGATAGGTACGCTCTGTTTGATATCCTCTGGTGTCTCCTCACGTTGCGCCTTGTAAGCCGGGAAGGCCTCGTTGCGGAAGGTCTTGCCATGATCAAAAGCCACGCCGATATGTGTGGGCTTCTCTTTGGTCAGCACCTCGTTGAGGGTGTTGAGGAATCCTAAAATGGCAGAGGTATTGAGTCCTTTGGAGTTGATTCGTGGATTCTTGATAAAGGCATAATACGACCTATATATTAACGCATAAGCGTCTAAAAGAAACAATTTATCCATATTACTACTTTTAATCGTGTAAAATTACAAATTTTTTGGCACATTTCTCGAAATTATCACTAATTTTGTAACTAAATTTCAGTTGTGTATGGACTACCTATCTCTCATCAAAGAACCCATCAGTTCGGAATTGGAAGAATTCATCGCGCTGTTCAACAAGTCATTGGATCATGAGGATGGTTTGTTGGCGCAAGCGCTCAACCACATCCGCAAGCGCGGAGGCAAACGTATGCGCCCCATGCTTATCTTGCTCATTACCAAAGCCTTTGGTAGTGTGACAGAGGTGGCGCAGCATGCAGCTATTGGGCTCGAACTGCTTCACACAGCCAGTTTGGTACACGATGATGTGGTGGATGAGAGTGGAGAGCGTAGAGGACAGGCTTCGGTGAATGCGGTTTACGACAATAAGGTCAGCGTGTTGGTGGGCGATTACATCCTCTCCACTGCGCTCCTGCATGTGTCCTATACCCATTCGGAGCAGATTGTACGATACTTGGCACAGTTGGGCCGTACGCTGTCCGATGGTGAAATCCTGCAACTGTCCAATATCCGCAATGAGGCCATCTCTGAGGAGGTGTATTATGATATCATCAAGGGCAAGACGGCCGCCCTCTTCGAGGCTTGTGCAGCCATTGGCGCGCAAGCTGCCGGTGCTACAGCAGAACAGGTGGCTGCTGCCAGCAAATTTGGCCAGAATCTGGGTATCATTTTCCAGATTAGGGATGATATCTTCGACTATTATGATGCCAAGGATATTGGCAAGCCCACAGGCAACGATATGGCAGAAGGCAAATTGACCCTCCCCGCTATTTATGCAGTGAATAACAGCGATTTACCATCTATCAAGGCGCTGGCTTTGAAAGTGAAAAACGGGACGGTCAATGCCGATGAAATCGCGGTTTTGGTGGATTATACCAAGACGCACGGTGGTATAGAGTATGCTGAGCGGCGGATGTGGGAGTTTCATGCCGAAGCGCAGCAGTTTATCGATAGTATGATTACTGACGAAGCGATTAAACGCGCGTTGCAAGCCTATCTAGATTATGT
>JBJEKG010000179.1:0-2199 GCA_051878535.1 Muribaculaceae bacterium | reverse complement strand
CGAGGCCATGCTAAGCCCCACGCCCACAGCCAAATAGGGCGAGATGCGGCGCAAGCGTTTGTAGGTTTCGCCTATGCCGAAGCTGAAGAAGTTCACCTCGCCGCGCACGCTCAGGTCGAACACATTCGACGAGAACGAGTAGACCGCATTGCCGGGCAACACGTTGGCCATGCCCTCGGTCGAACCGCTCAACGATGCGTAAGTGAGCGCGCCGCGCACGGCCCAACGGGTGTCGATGATATAGCGAGCAGCCAAGTCGGCGGTGAAGCCGGCCGAGGAGAAGGGGTTGGCGGCATTTGCCTCGCCGATGTAGCCGCTCAATCCCACGCTGCCCCCGAAGTCGAACTTGTAGGGTGCAGTAGCGTTAGTAGTCTGGCCGGCGGCTTTCGGTGCCGCAGCCAGCGCTACGAAGGTGAGTATCAGCAGAATTCGGCGCATACTGTCGGTTATTGGATGGGTTTGTCGGTCAGTCGGTTGATTACACCGCGCCACATTGTATTATATGTAGCGTCGTTGATGTTGTGTCCGCCGAAGAGGTAGATGTAGGGACACTGCCACTGCTCGATGGGTCGCGACACGCGCGAGTTGGCATACAGTGTGGATTCCACCACCACGGCCTGAGCGCCGTAGAACGCCGGCATATAGTCGGGTAGCTGCATCTGCTCGGAAGCCTCGCTCCAGTTGATGCCGAAGTCGGTCGACACATACACAGTGCGCGACAGCGAGCCGTCGGCCAGTTGTCCGCCCACCAAAAGCATTGTCGCAAAGCGAGTTGTGGTCCAGTCCTTGGCCACGTTCACGGTGTAGTAGGGCACCAAGGTGGCACTGTGAAGCGCTACCGGCATTTTGCGGCGAGAAATCTTCACCCACGAGGAGCCGTCGAAGCCCCAGGTGTCTTGACTGAGCGAGCCGTCGAGCAACCGACCACCCGCCACGATGAGCTGTTGACGCTCGGTCATCTCAAAGCCGTAAACCACCGAGGTGGAGGTCTTCTCGTAAGGCATATCGGCAGGCATCGGTTGAGCTTTGCCCCCGGGGAAGGTGCACAGCGACCACGAGCCGTCCGCTTCCTGTCGCGAGGCCACGATTTCGGCATGGTAAGCGCCGTAGATGTAGTGGAGCTTCTCGCCTGCGGCTTCCCATTGCAGGCCGTCGGTCGAGAAGTATAGATTGCCCTCGCTGTCGAGGATGTAGAAGGCTGTGTCGGTTGCGGTGAAGGAGTTGATGTCGGGTGTGAAGCCAAAGGTCACGTACTGCGACTGCCATTCGCCCAATCCGCCGTCCACGTTCTCGTTTAACTTGCTCACTGCCAAGCAGTACTGCTGCTGATAGCGGGTGAGGCAGTACACCGCCGCTGCAGTGGAGGTGGTGTGCTGCTCGTTGGGGACTTCAAACAGCGACGGCAGCGGAGTGCGTTCCGAGCGGTCCCACATCAGCGTGTCGGCCTTCTGGCGGCGCACATTCACTTGGATGGTGTAATTGCGCTCGGTGGTGCCATCGTAGGATACCAAACGCAGCTTCACCGGGTAGGTGAAGTCAATCTTTGCGGTGGAGTTGTCCAGGTAGTTATACACCGTGTCGGCCTTGCCGGTGCGGCGCACAGTCAGCTCCGCCAACGACACCGTGGTCATGGTGGAAATCTCCGGCACCAACTCGGTGACGTCCGTGCCGTAAGGCAGCGAATCGGCATTGTATATCAAGCAACGTTTTTGGTCGATTGAAAAGAACACGGAGTCCAAATTGGTCACCACCGAATCGTCCTCGGCAAAATTGAACGACTTCACCGCCGCGCTGTAGGAGGCGGTGTCGGTAGTGGTCGGCTCATCGCTGTTGCAAGCCGCAAAAACAATCGTGGCAAAAACCACTGCTAAACATATCGTAAGTTGTCTAATCATGAGTGTCTATTATATTTCAGACTACAAAGTTAAAACATAATGCGAAAATAACAGCAAACTTTGACCAAGTTTTAGTGAAATTTGTCATTATTTTATAGGTTTTTAACGGACTCGGGCCATTTTCGGGCGAAAAATAGCACCCGATTGCCCCCGGTTCGGGTGGTTTTGGTCGGTGGCAAGGGTAGGGTGGGGGCTACGGCACGGCCACGTGTGCCGAAGCATACCGGTGCAATTTCCACACGTGCTGCATCCCACAAATCCGCATCCACAAACTCAGCCAAGACGCGACTGCCACCTTCCACCA
>JBJEKG010000178.1:0-11130 GCA_051878535.1 Muribaculaceae bacterium | reverse complement strand
CGCCGGAGATTTGCACGGCGCGATTCTTGGTCCAAGTGCGGAAGTCGGTGGAAGTGGCGAGCAACACAACTTCCTTGTTGGCACTGCCGGTGTAAGAGTGTCCGGTATAGAAAGTGTAGTACGTACCATTGTGATAGATGGTAGAGCCTGTGCCGATGGCTGCATCGAGTTCATCAGCGGCACCGTATGGGATAAGCTCGCCGAGCGAGGTGTACGATGCTGCATCGGAAGTTTCCACACCCCAGATTGGGTGGTAGGTGTTTTCGGGGTTGGGACGGTAGTCCTGCAAGTACAACACCTTGAAGTTATTTGCAACCGGGTCGTAGAAAGGCATCGGGTCGCCCACATATCCAACGAATGGTTTGTAGAAGATTTCGGCCTGCTGCTCGTCGGCGGTGTCGCGGTAGTTAGTTGTGCCGAAGCTCTCGCATTTCACGGTTCCGGGGAGGATGGCGCCGTTGGAATGAAGCTCGATAGCACCGGCATATGAGGCTACGTCGACTTGGATATAGTAGCCGACTTGAGCGTCGAGGAATTGTTCAGCCGGAATAGTTTTGGTATTTTCCCATGTGATGTCGCCGGTAATATCGAAGTCTTTAACCGAAGAGGGCTCGGCATTAGGATCATTGCGCAAAGCTATAGCGGTGAAGTTGAAAGCAGGGTTACCGTCGCCGGGGTATCCTTGAATCAAAAGGCGGTCGGTATTGAGGCGGTCGGCGATGTTGTCTTTGGTGATGCCGAGAGCTTGGAGGTCGATAGTGGCCACAGAGGCGGTGCGAGTCACTTGTCCGTCACCGCTTTGAGCCCAGATGCCATTGTCTTCCCAATTAGTGCGAGCGTTGAGAGCGTAGTTGGTGTTGTCGCCATTATCAGCAGAGAGGTACACGTCGAGGTATCGTTGGCCGGCATAGTTATTGAAGGCTTCTTCGAAGAGTTCGAGGACTTTCCAGTCATCCACCCAGAAGTAGCCGCCCCAGATTGCGCCGTCGGGCATGATGAAGCCATCGTTACCGATTTTTATTCCGGTGATGGAGAATTCATCACCAATGACTTCAAGACCGCCTGTGCGGAGCGCGGCAAGCATATCAGCAGTGATGTAGGCACGATAGGTGTAGGCGCCGCCGCTGTTGGGCTTATAGCAATACACGGTGCCGGGAAGTTTGTTGCCGTTCGACTTTAGTTCGATGGAGCCGGTGGATGATGCTACGTCGATTTGAATATAGTAGCCCACTTGCACATCGGCGAATGAGCCGGGAGTGAATTTTTTGGAGCTTTCCCATTTGATGGTGGCGGTATAACCATCATCGTACCACAGGTTCTTAACCAATGAAGGGTCGGGGCGCACCACAATTGAGGTGATATTGAAACGGTTGTAGCCGGAGTAGCGGTTGAGCAACATATATTTATAATCGGCGGTGGTCATAAACTTGTGGAAATCCACGCCGCTGAGGTCGATGGTGGCGCAAGTCGCACCGTGAGAGATTTGCTCGTTGGTGGCAATAGTCATATCCGATTCAGCCCAACCGGTGCAGAGTTGGAAGTCATAGTCGGTTTGGCCGGCTTGGTGGTTGATGTCGATGAAGCGAGCATCGCCATGGCCTGTAAAGGCTTGCTTGAACAGGTGGAAAGAATCGTTATAGTTTGTGTCGACCCAAGTGTATCCGCCCCAGATGGCGCCTTCGGGCATAACAAAGCCGTCGTCGAAAATTTTGATACCATTGGTTTTGAATTCGGCGCCACAGACTTCAAGGCCATAGGCTTGGAGAGCGGCAAGCATATCGGCGGTGATATAAGCACGGTAGGTATATGCGCCGCCGTTATTCGGTTTGATACATTCCACGGTGCCGGGGAGGATGGAGCCGTTGGAATGGAGCTCAATAGCGCCGGTGGAGGATGTGATGTCGATTTGGATGTATTGGCCTACTTTCACGTTGGAGAACAGCGACTTATCAATTGATTTGGTGCTCTCCCAAGTGATTGTGATTTCCGAGCCGTCATACCAAAGGTCTTTAATCCATGTGGGCTCATCGCGCAAAGCTACGGCAGTGAAATTGAATGCATTGCCTCCGTTAGGATTGCCTTGAATCATCAAGCGGTCGGCGTTGAGACGCTCGGCAATGTTATCAGCGTTGATGCCGAGTTCTTTGAGGTCGATGGTGGCCATAGTGGCGGTGCGTGCTACTTGGCCGTCGCCGCTTTGAGCCCAAATGCCATCATCGGCCCAGTTGGTGCGGACGTTGAGCACGTAGTTGGTGTTGTCGCCATTGTCAGCCGAGAGGTACACGTCGAGATAGCGTTGACCGGCATAGTTGTTGAAGGCTTCTTCGAAGATTTCGAGGGTGTTCCAGTTTTCCACCCAGAAGAATCCGCCCCAGATGGCGCCGTTTGGCATAATGAAGCCATCGTTGAAGATTTTGATGCCGTTGGTGGTGAAATCGCCAACGACTTCGAGGCCGTAGGCTTGGAGTTGGGCGAGCATATCAACGGTGATATAGGCTTTATAAGTGTATGCGCCGCCGGAATTGGGTTTTTCACAATACGCGGTGCCGGGGAGGCGGTGGCCATTGGATTTGAGTTCGATAGCACCAGTGGAGGAGGTAATATCGATTTGAATATAGTAGCCATCCAATACATCGGAGAAATTATCAGCCGTAAATGTCTTGGCGCTCGACCAAGAGATTGTAGTGGTATTTCCGGCATCATACCACAAGTCTTTGACCCATATAGGGTCGGCTGCTGCCACGTAGAAAGTGGCAACTATGGAAACCAAAAGAGTAAAAATTAAGCGTTTCATAAAATTAGTAGTATTAATGAATTTTGGTGAAAATTTCGGCCGTCGCCGTCATAGGAGCGACGGCCGAAATCGAGATTGATTATTTAGATGAAACAGATATGTTCGACAGGGAGATTTGACCGCCGTAAGAGTTTACAGACCAGCAATTTTTGGCTACGTTGTAGATGCGGTTGGTGTAAGTGAGCACGTTGTTGATGTAGAGCGACACCACGGAGTTGTCGGTGATGATTACCACATTGTAGACGTTGTCGGCGGGAGTCGGGAACACGTATGAATCGTTGTTGCCGATGAAGCCTTTGCCACCTTCACCCTCTTGTTCGAGGTTGATTTTGCGCACGGTGTCGCTTTCGGGGTTGACCATCAGCGTGTAGTAGGTTTCAGAGTCGGAGCCGCGACCCAAGGAGATGCCGAATCGGTCGGAAGCGGAAGCGGCGGTGACGGTGAAGGCGATGCGGTTGACGGTTTTCAGGCGCGGGAAGAGGTGCGATTCGTCGGCGGCGAGGGTAACGTCGGCGATGGAGGAGGCGGAGCCGATTTTGGATGCGATGGCGGGCACTTCAGTGGTGTAGAGTGTGCCGTCTTCGTTTTGGCAGAGCTTGTGAGCAACGAGAGCGCCGGCCCAGTCGAGAGCGCCGTCGGTGGCGCTACCGGCTTTGGACGCGCACCAGCCCCAGATGTAGCGGTCGGTGCCGTTGGAAGCAGTCTTGCCGGCGTAGAAGCCGCGGCCATCGAGGAAGCCTTCGTGGCTGTCGGGCCAGATGCCGGCATCGTTGGCGGTGCAGGCTTTGAGTTCGTCGATGGTGCGACCTTTGAAGTACTGCACGCGGCGGATGGCGTCGTGTTGCTCGGAGTAAACGAGGTACCACCAATCGCCCATCTTGAACAGGTCGGGACATTCGTAGAAGCGGTCCCACATCATGGTCATGAACACACCGGCGGAAGTCCACGAGAGCAAGTCGTCGGAGGTGTATTCAGCCAACACGCCCTTGCCGTCTTTCTTGGTAGAAACGAGCAGATGGAAGTGGCCGTCTTCGCCTTCGAACACGAACGGGTCGCGGAAGTCGACGTTGCTGTATTCCGAGCCGGCGGTGATGAGCACGGAGCGATTCTTGGTCCAGGTGCGGAAGTCGGTAGAGGTGGCGAGCATCACGGCCTCGTTGATGCCGGCGGTGATGGTTTGCGAGGGCGAGTGAGCGGTGTAGAAGGTGTAGTAAGTGCCATCGTGATAGATGGTTGAGCCGGTGCCGATGGCGGCATCGAGTTCTTTTTCAGTGCCGCAGCAGATGAGTTCGCCCAGCGAGGTGTAGGAAGCGGCATCGGAAGTTTCCACGCACCAGACGGGGTGGTAGGTGTAGGCTTGGTTGGGACGGAAGTCCTGCAAGTACATCACCTTGAAGTTCTTTTCCACGGGGTCGAAGAAGGGCATGGGGTCGCCCACGTAGCCCACGTAAGGCTTGTAGAAGATGTCGGCCTTTTGCTCGTCGGCGAAGTCGTAGAAGTTGGAGGTGCCGGAGAGGTTGCGGTCGGTGAGCACCGGCTCGTCGTCGCTGCAAGCAGTGGCGCCGAGGGCAGCGGCGGCCATCACGGTCAGGGCAAATATTTTGTAAGATTTCATGATTTCGAATGTTTAGAATTATTGGCAGAGGTAGTTGATGGCATTCTTGGTGAGGGTGATGATGTTCTCACGGTAGGGGTTGTTGGCGCCGTTCTTGTCGTACCATTCGTAGGCGGGAGTGCCGATGGTGATGACGCGACCGGTGGTGAAGCCTTTGAGCGCTTCGTAGGGGAGGAACTCGGCAATGGAAACCACGTTGGCATCGTAGCTGTCGGCAGAAGCGAGGGCGGTGGCGCCGGTGCGTTCGTTCCAACCTTCCATGGTGAGGTACGGGTCCCAATCCACGTGCCATTCGAGGGTGCGGCCGGTGTTGGAGCAACCGGCGGCGAGGAGCACTACGCGGCCGTTGGCGTCAGCTTCGAGGTTGGCAAACAGGGGATGGTCTTCGTGGCCGGTGATGGTGAAGCCGAGGTCGGAAGCGAGGGTGGAGTAGCTGTCGCCGCCGTACATATTGTTGGGCGATTGTTGGTCGCGAGCGATGCGCCACACGTCGTTGATGTAGCGAGCGCCGTCGCGCGAGGCGAGGATAGCGCCGCCGCGGAGCCAGTAGCTATTGAAAGCGTCGCGCGAATCCCACATTTGCGAGGGCCAGTCGGTGAAGTCGAGGTGACACCACACCATCTTGTAGTCGTCGAGTTTGACCTTGCCGTCGATGATGTCTTGCACGGCCACGTAGGTGGAGTTGGGCACATTTTCCACCATCCAGCGCCAGGCGGCAGCGGCTTCGTCGTTGAGCTGGTCGGCGGAAGCCTTATTGCCAACGAATGCTTTGGGTTCTTGCGACATGTCGTCGGGGATGACCGACACGAGGTATTCCACGCGAGCGGTGCGCAATTCGGCCACAAACTTCACGGGATTGGTGAAGTCGAGCACGGAACCGGATTCGGGGGTGACGGTGGCGCCTTCGGTGACGGTGAAGGTCACCGGCAGCGAGGTTACATCGGTGCCCATGGGCACGAACACGGTGATGGTGTGGGCGGTGTTGTCGATGGAGCCTTCGTAGGAGCCGTTGACGGTGAAGGAGAAGAATTCCACGTTGTCGTGCTTCACGGTCATGGTGTATTCGCACACCACGTCGCCGTTGGTGACGCGGATGGCGCGGGGCACGGTGCCGTTGAAGCGGGTGCCGGCGGGATAGTCGCACGAGGCGCCGTCGCTCAGGGTGATTGCGTCAACGGTGAGGTTGGCCAAATCGACCGAGGTGGCCACGTACACGGTGACGGTCTTGGCGGCTTCGTCTATGAGGCCTTGATAGCCGCTGACGGTGATGGCGGTGATGGCAGTGTTGCCGTCGAGCGCCATGTTCGACTTGTTGTCGTCGCTGCAAGCGGCCACCGACAGCGAGAGCAGAGCCAGCAGAGCGAAGTATAGGGATTTGATAGTAGATTTCATAGTAAGCGATTGATTACCAGTTGCCAATGTTTTGAGTATAGTGGCCGTTCGAAGCGCTCATCTGAGCAAACGGGATGGGCAGATATTCGTTCTTGTCGGCGGTGAAGGATGCGGAGGAGTAGATTGAGCAGTTGTCGGCTTCCTCAGCGTAGTATTTATTGAGCACGGTGGCAGCTTCGCCCCAGCGCACTAAGTCGAAGAAGCGGTCGGATTCCATGGCGAGTTCCACGCGGCGTTCGCGCTTCACAATGTCGAGAGCTTGGGCTTGCGAGTAAGCGCCGGTGTAAGCGCGCACGTTCATGCGCACACCGTAAAGCTGTTGGTAGTCGGAGATTACGGAGGTGGATTGGCGAGCGCGGTTGCGCAGACGGTTCACGATTTCGATAGCGCCGGGAATGTCTTGGTTGAGTTGAACGAGAGCTTCGGCACGCATCAGCAGCACGTCGGCATAGCGGAGGACGATGCGGTTCATGGGCGAGCCCCACCAAGCGCCTTTCACTAAGTATTCGGTGTCGGGGTCGACGTTGTGTTTGAGGGTGACGTAGTAGCCGTAGAGGCCGTTGGAGCGGCTCCAGATGGCCGAGCGGTCCATGATGTAGTTCTTATTGAACATGTAGGGAGTGCCGGGCATGCCCACGGTGAGGAACAGGCGCGGGTCGGCGTAGTCGGAGGTCATTTCGTAGTCGCGAGCGTTGAAATTCTCCACGGGCAGGCCGTTTTCGTCGGTGCGGAAAGCGTTCACGAGGTTTTGCGACGGTTTGTAGAAGTCGCAACCGCCGTCGGTCACGCCGGGGATGTTGGGCACAATCAGGCCGTAAGCCCAGTTACAGTTACCGTTCTTGGTACCGTCGTTGAAGGAGTATTGCATGGCCCAGATGGATTCCACACCGTTCTCGTATTGGGGTTCGGGACGGAAGTTGTTGTGGAAATCGCTTTCGAGGTCGCAACCGGAAGCGCTCATGATGGCGGGGTCGGTGTATTCGATTACCTTTTGGAGGTCTTCGGTGGAGATGGAGGTGACTTGGTGAGAGTTCACATCATCTTGGTGGTAAGCCTTGTAGAGGTAGGTCTTGGCCAAGTAAGCGGCGGCAGCGGCGCGGTTGGGGCGGCCTACTTCGGCTTGCTTAACGGGCAGGTTGTCGAAGGCATACTTGAAGTCGTCGATGATGAGTTGCCAGCCTTGGTCGTTGGTGTACTCGCGGTTGGAGAGGTTGTTGTAGTCTTCGGGCGAAAGGTTGGGGTCAACGGCGAAGGGGATGTATTTGTAGAGGCGTTTGAGCAGGAAGTGGCCGTGGCCGCGGAGGAAGCGCATCTCGGCGATACGTTGGTCGCGCAGCGGATAGCTCTCGGAATCCATTTGCTCGAGCACTTGCAGAGCGGTGTTGGTGCGGGAGATGCAGTTATAGAGACGCTGCCACATGTCGGAGATGTTCCAGTTGGTGGTGCGGATGCCTTGCGACACTTCGAGCTGGTGGAACACGTCGCCGTCTTCGGTGCCGTTGCCGCCTTTATAAGCGTCGTCGGAGCGCACGTCGAAGTTCCACATCGAGAATGAAGAGTTGATATCCTCGGCCGAGATGTACACGGCGTAGGCAGAGATGACCAAGTTGTCGACGTAAGCCGGGTCGAGCACCTGGTTGTCGTCGAGGATGCCTTGGGGCTTGGGGTTATCGAGGAAGTCGTTGCAGCCGGAGAAGAGTACGGCGGCGGCCATTGCAACGGCATATATTATCTTTTTCATTATAATCTATTGATTAAGAGGTGATTAGAAAGAAGCGTTCAAACCGAAGGTGATGCTGGTGGGGATAGGATAGCCGAAGTTGGGGTTTTCGGGGTCGACACCGGTGAACGAACCGGCGTGAATGGTGAGCAGGTTTTGGGCGCTGAGGTAGAAACGCAGACGCTGCAAGTGGATGCGGTCGGTGATGCGCTCGGGCAGCACGTAGCCGATTTGGATGTTGCGCAGCTTGAGGTATGAGCCGTTCTCCACGTAGTAGGTCGACACGCGTTTTTCGTTGTTGACATCGGAGCGAGTGAGAGCGGGGATGTCGCTGTCGGGGTTCTGCGGAGTCCAAGCGTCGAGCAGGCGTTCACCCTTGTTGAGGAAGCCGATGTTGAGGCCCGACCACAGGTCGGTTTCTTTCTTGAGGTCGGAGATAACGTCTTGACCGAGAACGCCTTGCCAGAACATGGAGAAGTCGAAGTTGCGATATTGCAGATATACGTTGAAGCCGTAAGAGAGGTCGGGCACGGGGCTGTAAATCCACTGTTGGTCTTTTTCGGTGATGCGGCCGTCGCCGTCGAGGTCGCGCCAGCGGATGCGGCCCACACCGGCGCCTTCTTGGATGGCATGGTTGTCAACTTCTTCTTGCGAGCGGAAGATGCCGTCGGCCACGTAGCCGGCTTGCGCACCGTAGGGGTGACCGATTACGCTGTACACGCCGTTGCCGCCGAAGGTGCCGTTAGCAGCCACTGTGGTGGGGATGTCGGTGATTTTGTTGGAGTAAGTGGACACGTTGGCGGTGATGTCGTATTGCAGACCCCAGTCGGTTTTGTCGCGCCAGCCGAGGTTGAGTTCGATACCCTTATTTTCCATCTCGCCGGCGTTAATCCATTGTGATGAGCCTTCGCCCATGGCGGCGATGCCCACCATTTGCACCAAGATGTCGGTGGTTTTCTTCAGGTAGAGGTCCACGCTGCCGTAGAAGCGGTTGTGGAGCATGCTCCAGTCGAGGCCGACGTTATATTGAGTGGTGGTTTCCCACTTGATGTCGGGGTTACCGATTTGGTCGCGTTTGAAGCCGGATTGGAGGATGGAGCCGCCGTTGGTGCCGGCGATGTCGTAGGAAGTGCCGTAGGATTGGCCGCCGGATTCGCTCACGCCGTAGTTGGGCACGTAGATGTAGTAGCGGGCGGTGTTGGAGATTTCCTGGTTACCGGTTTGGCCCCACGAGAGACGGAGCTTGAGGTCGTCGAGCCAGGAACGGGTGTCGGCCATGAAGGCTTCGTTGCCGATGCGCCAACCGGCTGACACGGAGGGGAAGGTAGCGTAGCGGTTGTTGGCACCGAAGCGCGAGGAGCCGTCGTGGCGCACGGTCACGCCGAGCAGGTAGCGGCTGTCGAACGAGTAGTTGGCTTTGGCAAAGAAGGACACGAGGGAGAAGCCGTTGCCGGAGCCGTAGGCTTGTGCTGTGCCTACGCCGCTGTCGGGCCACATGAAGTCGGGATCGAGAACGGAGTACTCGGTTTTGTAAGCGGAGAACCATGAGGAGTTTTCGCGGTTGAGCTCCATGCCGACCAGGGCGTCGAGGTGGTGCACGCCGAAGTCGACGTTGTAGTTAGCCACGAGGTTCCACATCCAGCGGGTCCAGTGCTCTTGCTTGGCTTCGACAGCGTTGGTGGAGTTGGCCACGTTGCCTTCGGTGATGGGATAGGTGAAGATGCGTTGTTGCTTTTGGGCGTAGTCGAGGCCGAAGGTGGTGCGCACGTTGAAGCCCTTGAAGGGGTTGAGGTTGAGGTAAGCATCACCGAACAGGCGCCAGTAGGTGTAGCGGTTGTCCTTGTTGCGTTCGAGGCGAGCGAGCGGGTTTTCGCGGTCGGGATAGCCGCCCACGGGGCCGGCGAATTCGCCATCGGTGGTGTATACGGGCAGCGAGGGGTTGAATTGCAGCACGTTTTCGAGGAAGCCGCCGGGAGCTTGCACTTCGGAGTTGCGGTTGATGGTGAAGTGTTCGCCGAAGGTCACCATCTTGTTCAGAAGGTTGAATTCGGTGTTCATACGGGCCGAGATACGTTCGAAGTCGGAGTATTTGATAATACCCATGTTCTTGTAGTAGCCCAAGGAGAAGAATGCGCTCATTTGGTCAGTGGAACCGCTCACGCTCAGGTTGTAGTTCTGGGTGACGCCGGTGCGAGTGGTTTCGTCGAGCCAGTCGGTGTCGGCCGAAGGAGTGGTGCCGGCAGCGTCGAGGTAGCGGTCCATGGTGATGGAGTGGAGCACGGGATAACCGTTGGCATCATAACCCCAATTGAAGTTGTAACCTAATCCGTTGGTGTTGGGGTCTTGACCGTCGTTGACGTAAGCTTGCCACATGGCGCGGCCGTAGCCTTCGGCATTGAGCACGCTCAGCTGGTTGGTGTAGAACTGGGCAGCGACGGATGCGTCGAGGGTAACGCGCAGGTCTTTACCTTTCTTGGTGGTGATGATGATAACGCCATTGGCGGCACGCGAACCATAGATGGAGGCCGATGCGGCGTCTTTCAAAATCTGGATAGACTCGATGTCGTTGGGGTTGAGCTCGTGCATGCCGCTCTTGGTGGGCACGCCGTCGATGATGTACAGCGGGTCGTTGTTGTTGAGAGTGCCGATACCGCGGATGCGCACGGTGGCGGCGCCGCTGGGCGAACCCTCAGCGCTGATGTTCATACCCGGCACACGGCCTTGCAGCGCTTTGATGGGGTTGTTCTCGTTTTGCTTGGAGATTTCGTTGACGTCAACGGCGGTGATGGCGCCGGTCACGTCGACCTTGCGTTGGGTGGAATAACCCACAGCCACTACTTCGTTGAGCAACAGCGCGTCCTCTTGGAGGCGGACTGTCATACCGTCGGTGGCTTGGACGGTGACGGTTTGAAAACCGATATAGGAAATGGTGAGCTTTTCGCCGGAAGCTACGGAGATGGTGAAGTTGCCATCGTAGTCGGTGGTGACGCCTTGGGTGGAGGAGGCGGGCACCACGGATGCGCCGATCAGCGGCTCATCGTCGGTGGCCGACAGCACGGTGCCGTGCACGGTGATGTTTTGCGCTTGCATGGTGATGGTGGCCATCAGCAGCATCAGGGCGCTTAATAGGTAATGTTTCATTGAATTGAAAGTTATGATTAGGGTTGATTAGGTTACTTAGTCACAGCGTTGCGCAGTTCTTCGGGCAGTTCGGGCATCGGGCCGGCCTGGGTGCACACGTAGGCGGATACTTTCACGGCCAATTCGTGGGCTTCTTTCACGCTCTTGCCGCTGAGGATGGCCGATACGAACGCGCCGGTGAAGCTGTCGCCGGCACCCACGGTGTCGGTCACGTCAACTTTGGGAGTCTCCACGAACGATACGCAGCCGGGGGTGAACACGTAGGAGCCGTTCACGCCGCAGGTGAGGATGAGCATCTTCAGGTTGTACTTGCCCAAAAGCAGCCAGCATTTGTTTTGCAGGTCGATGCCGGGGTAGCCGAACATGCGCGAGATGGCCACGAGCTCTTCATCGTTGATTTTCAGCACATTGCAGCGACGGATGGAGTCGGTGAGGATTTCGGCGGTGTAGAAGTCCTTGCGCAGGTTG
>JBJEKG010000177.1:0-2214 GCA_051878535.1 Muribaculaceae bacterium | reverse complement strand
ATGCCGTGCACGCCTTCGCGATACAAGCCCGGCTCGTTGGAGTTAATCATACCCGGGGTGAGGGGTGCGGGCACGTAGTTCAGACGGATGCTCTGCGGTCCTTCGTGCACGTTGAGGAAGTGACCCACGCCGTGGCCGGTGCCGTGCAGGTAGCTCAAGCCTTCTTTCCACAAGAACTGGCGGGCGATGGCGTCGAGCTGCGTGCCGGCTGTACCTTCGGGGAAAATCATGCTGCCAAGGGCGATGTGGCCCTTCATCACCAAGGTGAAGTCGCGCTTCTCCTGCTCGGTGGGGCACTCGCTCATGGCGATGGTGCGGGTGATGTCGGTGGTGCCGTCGAGGTATTGCGCACCGGAGTCAATCAGCAGCAGACCCTTGGGCAGAATCACGGCATTCGAAGCCTCATCGGCCTCGTAGTGCACGATGGCGCCATGGCCCTCGTAGCCGGCGATGGTGCCGAAGCTCTCGTCGAAGTAGTGCTCGCCCTGGCTGCGGTAGTGGCGCAGGATTTCAGCCACGCACATCTCGGTGAGGCGTTCGCCGGCGGCCACTTTCGCCTGCACTTCGCACAGCGATTTCACCATAGCCACACCGTCGCGCAGCATTGCCGCACGTGTGCCGGCCAATTGCACCTCGTTCTTGCATGCCTTCAACATGGCCACGGCCGAGTTGCCCTTCACAGCGCGCTCGCCCAGCACTTCGGCAATGCCGGCGCTATTGCGTGCGCTCTCAATCAGCACCTTGCTGTCGGCAGGTAGGCCGCTCAGAAAGTCTTTCACGGCGGTGTAAGGAGCTGTTTTCACACCTTCACCTTTGAGGTATTCGGCCACCTCGGGTGTCACCTTCGCGCTGTCGATAAACAGCACCGAACCCTCGCCGCTGAGGTACAGGAACGAGGTCACCACCGGGTTGTAGCGCACATCGTTGCAGCGGATGTTCAGCGTCCACGCTATCTCGTCCAAGGCCGAAATGAACACACTGTCAGCCAACTGCTTGCGCACGTTAGTCATCACCTGCGCAATCTTGTCGGAGGCTTTCACCCCGGCAAACTGCAGCTCGTGCACGAACACCTTGCCCTCGGGCAGCGCCGGACGGTCGGTCCAGATTTCATCCAGCACGTCGAAGTCGCTGTTCAGCCCGATGCCGTAGCGGCTCAGCGTCTCCTTCAGTTGTGCGAAAGCGGCGGTGGAGAACACCATCGCGTTCACGCCCACAGTCTCGCCCGATTTCAGGTTGGCCGTGAGCCATTCCAACATCGACGGCGTTTCGGGCAGACCATCCTTCATCAGTTTGATCTCAGTACCCTCGAGCTGTTGGCCCGCTTGCAAAAAGTAGCGCGAGTCGGTCCACAAAAGGGCCTCGTCCAACGTTACCAGCAAGTCGCCGGCCGAACCGGTGAACCCGCTCAACCAGCGGCGAGCCTGCCAGTGCTGCGACAGGTACTCACTCATGTGGGGGTCGGCCTGCGGCACTATCGCTGCCGAAACTCCCTTTTGGCGCATTTGCGCCCGCAAGGCATCAAGCCGTGCGTGAATTTCTTTACTCATATATTATATATGTATTAATAAGATTTCAACGGTGGCAGAAACGCATCTGCTATATGTTCCAATTTATAATCCTCAGGACTGCCCGTAATACCGAACACATCAAACTGCGCCTCGTGAGGCAAATCATGACACCGCATATACACATCAGCCGACGCTACCATGTGCGCTATCTTCTTGCGGTCAATCGCATCCATCGGATCACAATAATCATCCGACCGAGTCTTCACCTCCGCAAACACTATCCGATTATCCTTCATGGCGATGATGTCCACCTCATAATGGCCCATGCGCCAATTGCGCTCCATTATCGCGTAGCCCTCCCGCACCAACTTCTCACAGGCGAGATCCTCGCCCCATTGTCCAAGTTCATTATGCTGTGCCATATCCAAAAATTAAAAACACTGCAAATATACACCAAAATTCCCAAATACCCAAATAAATCCACAAAATATCCACCACCGCCGCGCCACGGCCCACCGTGCCGCCCACGCTTTGCCACCCACCTCTCTGCGGCTTGTGCCGCGGAGCCTTTTTGTATGCGCTTCGAGCTCTTGCTCGCCGTTTCGCTAAAAAGTTTGGCGCTAACTGCCTGGGAATCAGCGCGGATGGAAATTTTTATGCTGAAAAGCATAAAAAAGTTGCAAAAATATTTGGTCAGTTCAAAAAT
>JBJEKG010000176.1:0-11516 GCA_051878535.1 Muribaculaceae bacterium | reverse complement strand
GTATTTGGGCGCAAATATACGAAAAAAAATCTGAAAAAGAGGCGATAGCACCGCGCTAAGTGCATAAAAAAGCCACTTAGCGCAGCGCTATCCGGTATTTTTCCTTTCATCCACCTCATCTACCTTGCCGCGCGGAGCCTTTTTGCACCCGCTCCGAGCTCTTGCCCGACCGGCGTGTTGGGCGGTTAGCTGCGCACGTAGTGGGGCATGTCTTCGGGGATGACCATGGAGATTTCCACCAAGCCGGCGATTTGTCCCGCTTGGCGCCAAGCTGCTTGGTAAATCATTTTGCGTTGGCCGCGTTTGGAGATGGTGTAGGCGTTGTAGCCGCCTTCGCGCAAGAGGTGGTCGATAATTTCGATGGCTCGTGGCGGATGGTATTGGCGCAGGTTGTGGCCTATGATGTCGGCATCGGGGGAGTTGATGCGACGCGAAGCATCGTTCATGTAGATGATGTTGGCTTGGGCATCGCACACGGTGATGGCGCAGTCCATTTCGCGCGCCCAGTCGGGAATGGAAGCATCGGCCTCCGCCCGGTTAAAGGCGGAAGTCGATGCGGGAGATTGAGAATTGGACATAATGATCGTTAGATTCCGAAAGAAAGAGTGGTGAAGTATCGCAGCGAGCCGTTGTTGGCGTAAGCGTTGACAATCGACAGGCGGATGTATTGATTGCCGGAGCCCCACCAGGTGGCTTCAACGCCGCCGGCCACGTTCTGCACCATGTAGGGTGCGCCGTAGTTTGCTACTAAGCGGTTGTATGCTTGGTTATAGTAGCAGGGGTCGTAGTAAGGTGTGGAGCTGATGAACGACGAGCCACAGAGAGCGTTGCGGTTGTAGTAGAGCGTTGCGTCGTCCCAGCAGATGCCGAGCATGGGCACGGATGCGAGGTAGATAACGTCGTTGCCGTAGGCGGTGATGGTGTAGCCGTTGCTCCAGAGCCAGTTGATTGACACGTTGACCGTCGAGCCGAAGGAGATGCCGCAGATGGTGGTGAAGGGACGCCACGATGCGGGGCAGTGCCAGTGATGAGGAGGAGCGGGACGGTGGTAGTCGCAGTGGGGATGGCCGTTGGGACGATGGTAGTGGTAATCGTTGTGGGGATTGTGCGAGGGACCGGGGTGATGACCGCCGTGGCGGTTGCCGGGACGGTTGTTCGACGCTTGCTGGCCGTGGTTGGGGCGAGCGGAGGATGAGCCGTTGCCTTGGTTGCCGTTGCCTTGGTTGCCGGGACGGCCGCCGTTGTTGTGTTGGCCACCGTTGTTGCCGGGACGTGTGCCGTTGTTGCTGTGCTGTCCGCCTTGGTTGTTATTGCGGTTCGAGCCGTTGTTATTGTTGCGGTTCGAGCTGCCGCTGTTGTTGGAGCTGCCACCGCCGTTGTTTCGACTACCGCTGTTGGAGGGGCGCGACGACGAGGGCTGACTTTGTTGGCGGCCGCGTCCGCTGTTACCCGGGCGGCTCTGCTGCTGTTGCTGCTGTTGGGTGGCACCGCTGCCGCTGCCGTTGTTACGGCCACGAGCTTCGGCTGCGGGAGCCATGAGTGCTGCGCTTACCAGCAGAATAGCTACGGTGTGGAGCATCTTTTTCATAATCGTGAGTATTTTAGCTTGGTTTGAACTGTTGTTTATCGGTTAGATAGCTGCAGCGGCCAAAGGTTTAATGGTCGCGTCTACGATTCTGTTGCAAAGTTAGCAAATTTTTCCAAATTGGCGAAAAAAATCGCCATTTGGATTAAAAAAGTGGGTTACAATTTGCGAATATTTGCATTTATTTGTAACTTTACACCGCATTAACCCATTCATCTATATGAAAGCAAATACATTAGCTCCGGGCACAGTCATCTCAAGCCCCAAGCGCGAATACATAATCCGTGAAACTTTAGGCCAAGGTGGCTTTGGTATCACATACTTGGTGGAATCTACCTTTATGATGGAGAATGTGCCATATAAAGGTAAGTTTGCACTCAAGGAGTTGTTCCTGTCGATGGTGTGTGAGCGCGCCGACAATAGCGACAATGTGCACTATCTGTCGAGCGCCGCCAACGAGATGGAGCGAGCAAAAGCGGCCTTCGTGTCGGAAGCGCGTCGCCTGCAGGTGTTAGGCATCACCCACCCGAACATCGTGAACGTAAACGAGGTGTTTGAAGCCAACAACACGGCATACTACGTAATGGAGTACGTCGACGGTGTGTCAATGTCGACATTCGTGCGCAAAAGTGGCGGACGGCTGTCGATGGCCGTCACGGCGCAGCTGATGCGGCCGCTATGCGATGCTGTGGCTATGTTGCACGCCAACAACGTGGCTCACTACGACATTAAGCCGCAGAACATTATGATTGTGAAGCAGGCCGATGGCTTGCACCCGGTTCTGATTGATTTCGGCCTGTCGAAACACTACGATGGCTCCGGCAACCAGACCTCGCAATTGCAGCAATCAGGCTTCACCCCGGGGTTTGCGCCGTTGGAACAGTATGGCGGCTTGACAAAATTCTCGCCCACGGCCGACATCTACGCCTTGGCGGCTGTAGTGGTGTACTGCCTCACCGGCCACGCACCCGCTCCCGCACCCGAGCTCAATTTGGAAGCGCTACACAACGAGCTTACACGCTATGGGTTGCACCCCACGCAGGTCGATGAACTCATCAGCGACCTCGACCGCGACCCGCAACGCCGCACTGCCGATGCCACCGTCTTTGCCCAACGAATGTTTACCTTTGCCCCCGGGTGGGACTACGACAGCCAAAACATCGAAGCCATCACCCAAGGAGGAAGCACTAAGCGCATCAACCGCTACACACCCCTGCCGCCCGACGATTCCGAGCAGCACCTCGACGATGAGCAGCTGCCGACTACCGACCCGCTGCCGCCTACTGACCCGCTGCCGCCTACCGACCCGCTGCCGGCAAAGACTGTCGAACATCAACAACCGAACCATAGTCACAACCGGCCGCGCCGCACACACGCCACCCGATGGTGGCTGTGGATACTCCTTGCCGCAGTAGTAGTAATCGCCGTCGGAGGCGGCGCTGTATACTACCTCCGTCCCACCCCTCGGCCGGCTCAACAATCATCCGCCACTACCACCCTGCGCACCACCTATCAGCACCTCGACCTGATGGTGGCTCAAGGCGAATCGTACTACTTTATCTCGGCCAACGAGTGGAAAGCGCTTTCGGCCCAAACGCGCTCATCACTCGACCGCATCGGTGTCATCGTCGACCACAAAGACTGCACCATGGTTGTAGCCCTCTGCATGGAGCAACATCCAACCACACAAGATTACAGCAGCAACACCTCCAACGGCGAACGCTTCACATGGGACGAAGCGCAACAGTGGGTCTCAAATCAATCACCATGGTGCATCCCCACTCAGCAACAGGGCCAAGTGCTGGCCGACTGCGCTGCCGACCTCTGCGCTGCCATCAAAGCCTACGGCGGCGATGCTTCGGCCGCTCGCAGCTACTGGACTGCCGATGCCATCGACGGCTCCACCGCATGGTGCTTCTCGCTAAGCACTGACACCGGCATCCACCGCGGCAACCGCTCCGACTACTACCGCCTGCGGATGGTACTCCCTATGTAGCTTACTCGGCGGTTAGAGGGTGAGGCGAAGCAGGTGGCGGCGGAGGTTGGCATACTTGGTGCGTGTGTCGATGATTTGGAAGCCCGCAGCAAGGAAGTTGTTGAGGCTGTGTGAGTTGTCGGGGTCGACGGTGGCGAGAATGTTAGCTGCGCCTTTTTGGCGAGCGTGGGTGATGGCGTAGTCGATGAAGCGGCGATGGAGACCGTAGCCGCGAGTGTCGGGGTCGACTATCACCACGTCGAAGGTGATAGCCGTGGACGCTTCGAGGTTGAAATCGTGGGCAAGGTTGCGTTCGCCCTGACGCGGGTTGACCAGCAGGGCCATGGCCACGAGGCGGTCGTCGGCATACATTCCGACGAGGCTGTCGAGGTGGAGCGATTCGAAGATTTCGTCGCGCGACAGGGGATAATACATCTGCTTGTCGGGCAATGCGTCGACCACTTTACGTTGCAGGTCGACGATTTCGCGCACGTTCTCAAACCCGAGGTGGCGCAACTGGAATGAGCGACCACGCACGTTGAAACATTCAATAATGCGGTCGGCGGGCAGTTCGCACTCGTGCAGATAGAGTTGGCGCTTGAGATAGTCCTGCGAAAGGATGTACTGCGCACCGGGGATGGAGCGCTTCCAACCTTGCGGGTTCTCATTGTCGGCGATGCGATGGTTGATCCACGCTTCGTACAGGCGGAAGATTTGCACGTATGACGACGAAGTGGGCAGTATCCACTGTTCCTGAATATAGGGGTTGTTCATAAACAGGAAGAAGCGGTAGCCGAACAAATCGTTGAGGTCTTCAATCGAGGCGATGTGGTGGCGGTAGAGCAGGTAGAGGTTCTCGAAGAAAGTGGAGTACTGGGCGATTTCCACCGAGCGCACGTCCTTCCACGGCTCCGCGCCGGTGAGGTTGCGCATCTGGCAGTCCTCGAGCACCTCGTACACCTTCATGAGGCGGTCGCTCTCGTGGAAGTAGTTGTTGAGGTCGATGAGCATGTCGCTGCAGGTCACGTCCTGCGAGTTCTTCAGCTCCATGGCGATGAACACGGTTCCCACCAGCGTGGCGGCCAAGGAGAAGATGCCCACGGTGGCCTCCTCGCCGGTGCGGAAGGCCATCACCACCACGATGCAAAGCATAACGAGCAAGATGATGGTGAACACTAAAAATAGTCTCATTCGTTTGTAATACTGCGAGCGTGCCATAGTCGTAAAGCGTTTTCGGCAAAGGTAAGCATTTTTTGGCGAAAGAGCAAAGAGAAGTGCGGAAGAATTGCGAAATATGGGCGAAAAGTTTGGTAGTTTCGCAGATATTTTCTAAATTTGCACGCAGTTATTCAAAATTGAATACTCTTGTGCAAATATGGCAACTATTAAATCAATATTCAAGCTCCGGTGTTTCGCTTTTGAAGATATGATGAGTGAAACGGGATTGTCGCGTGCCGGCACATCAACAGCATTAAACAGGTGGCAACAGCAGGGCCTGATAAAAGCTGTGCGACGCAACCTGTACGTGGCCATTGACCCTACAACCGGTGCTCCTATCGCCGACAAATATGAGCTGAGTTCAAATATCTCCGCGACATCCTACGTGGGATGGCACACGGCTTTGGAATTTCATGGCGTGGCGCATCAACCATTCTACAATGCTTACGTTGGCAGCCGTAGCCGATTCAACCGCTTCACCTTTGAAGGAATCGACTTTGACTATTGCGCAGCGCCGCTCGAGGTATCGGAACATACCGGCGTGATTCGTGCTGTGGGTAATCCCTACGTGCGCGTGACCGATTTAGAGCGCACCATCATCGACTGCATCGACCGCATCGACCGTGCAGGCGGTGTTGAAGAGCTGCTCCACTGCTTGGAAAGTGTCACATTGCTCGATGAAAACAAACTCGAACTATATCTGAACCTCTACAATAAAGCCTTCCTATATCAAAAGGCCGGCTTTATACTCTACCACAGCCGCGATTACCACCATGTGAGCGACACATTCATCGAGATGTGTCGCACCAAGGGAGCGCTCCACACTCAGAGCCTCACCTCAACCGGAGAATGCGACACCTACCTACACAGTTGGAAACTGTATGTGCCACAAAGCTGTACCATAACAAACACCCCCACCGAATATGAGCTTGTATAACAAAACCTATCTTGAAGAAGTAGCCAAGGAGAAAGGCTTCCTGCGCGACAACCTCGAAAAAGTGATGCGTCTGACCGAAATACTTCGCTTTTTCAATAGTAGCCCGATGCTAAAAAGATCGCTTGTACTTAAAGGCGGTACGGCTATTAATCTCACCGTGTTTCAAATGCCCCGCCTTTCCGTGGATATTGATCTCGACTTTTCACAGGACTGTGCAAGAGTGGAAATGCTTGAAACACGACAGAAGATTAACACTGAGATACTTGGTTATATGACCCGCGAGGGCTATTTCCTCAAGCCTAATTCAAAGAAGCCTCACGCTCTTGATTCATGGGTTTTCAGTTATATTAATTCAGGTGCTAACCCCGACAACATCAAAATCGAAATTAACTATAGCGACCGATGCCATGTACTTCCGGTTCAAAGCAGGAGCATCAGCATTGATTTTTTAGGAGACTTACACGTTTGCGTTCTCTCGCCAATTGAACTCTTTGCAAGCAAGATTAATGCTCTTATCCATCGCGCCGCAGTACGCGACATCTACGATGTGTATGGAATGATAAAGGCCGGACTTTATACCTCCGGCGAAGAGCGTGAACTACTGCGAAAAGTTTTAGTGTTTTATATTGCAGTAGGTTCAAACTGCAAAGCAGAGGAAGTTGCGCTGACGTTTCCAATGATAAAACAAGTTGAAAGCCTCAGCTATGCGAAAGTACGCGCGGAATTAATACCGGTCCTTAGCCGGACCGAACGATTCGACTTCATTACCGCTAAAGCGACAGTGATAGACTTCCTGAACGGTTTTCTTCAATTCACTGATAAGGAACAGGCATTTATAAAGTGCTTCAATCGTAGAGAATACTGTCCCGAGATCTTATTTGGAGAAGGCGAGATAGCCAAGCGGATTTCCACACATCCGATGGCTTTATGGAAATGCCGTCCAAGAGATTAGCGAAGATTTTGATGAAAGAGCCGAGGGTGTTGAGTGCGAAAGAATTGCGAAATATGGGCGGATTGGCGATTTTTGTGGAAAAAATGGGCTGAAAGTTTGGCAGTTTCGCAGTTAATTGCTAAATTTGCTTGTTGATATGGTCACAGCCATGTCACAGCTATGTAACCGACCGAATGGAAGAGTTGTTCTACATAATGCTACGCGGCTTAGCAATCGGCATCCTGCTGTCGGCTCCGATGGGTCCGGTGGGAGTGTTCATCGTGCAGCGCACCCTCAGCCGAGGGCGCTGGCCGGCTATGCTCAGCGGCGTGGGAGCCGGGTTGAGCGACTTGATTTACTGCTTCATCGCGGGTTTCAGCATGAGCTTCATCACCGACTACATCGAGGCTCATGAGCACAGTCTCAAGCTCATCGGCAGCTTGATTATCGTGGTGTTTGCGGTGTATCTTTTCCGCAAGAATCCCACTCGCACGCTCAAAACGGCCGACAGCGCGGGTGGCATATCGTCGTACTGGACCGACTTCGTCACAGGCTTTCTGTTCACCTTGTCCAACCCGCTGATTTTGCTGATGATTATGCCGTTCTTTGCGCGGTTCACCTTTGTGCAGCCCGACTATATGTACTATCATTACATCGTGGCTTTCCTGTCGATATTTGCCGGAGCGCTGCTGTGGTGGTACGGTATCACATGGTTGGTCAACCGCTTGCGCCGGCGCTTTAATGTGCGCTCGCTCAAGGTGGTGAACCGGGTGATTTCGGCCATCTTGATGGCGATGGCGCTCATCGGCATCATCTCGTCAATTCCTCAACTTATACAGCACTGATATGAGCGATACACAATTACCTGAGATAAGACTTCCGCGATTGGACGCGCTCGATGGCACTTCCTCGGCACAGGAGCGCGAGCACTTGCTGCTGAGCCGCGGAGCTGTCGGCTTGATTGACCGCGTCAACTGGCCCGAAGCATCGGCTGCACGACCGTTCGCAGCCTTTGCGGCGGCATACTCTTCCACCGGTATATACATTAATTATATAGTGCGCGGACGTGGCTTGCGCGCGGTGAACACCGCCGATTTGTCGGCGGTAGCATCCGATTCGTGCGTGGAGTTCTTTGTGGAACCGCACGGCGACGGTCGCTACTGGAACTTCGAGTTCAACTGCATCGGTGCGCTCAACGCCTCGCACCGCGTGGAGCGTACCAATCCCACACGCCTCTCGCCTGAGGAGTTAGCGCAGGTGAAGCGCCGGCCATCGCTCGGCACTGCTGCCATCGCCGACACCGACGGCATGCACTCGTGGCAACTGCTGGTGTTCATTCCCTTCAGCTTGTTGGGGCTGAAGAGTATACCCACACGCAGCATCCGCGCCAACTTCAATAAGTGCGGGTCATCCACTGTGGAGCCCCACTTCCTGTCGTGGAGCCCCATCCGCACGCCCAAACCCGATTTCCACCGCGTGGAATACTTCGGGACACTCACTTTCGACAACACAACTGACCTAAACACCTAATAACCATGAAGTTAACCCATATATTCACCTTATTGGCCTTAGCCGCCGCCCCCGTGGCAGCAGCTACGACCTTGGAAACCGACTCCGTGGCGGCTACAGCAGCCCGCACCGCCGCCGACTTCCCTTTCACCCTCGATGAGGCCTATCAGCAAGCATTAGCCAAGTACCCCACCCTCACCCGCGAGCAGTTCGACCAATACGTGGCCGCCGGCTACATCGAAACGATGCAATTTGGATCCGAGACGCGCGTGTTCCGCAAGGCTGTGCGCAACCTGCCGCTGCTCTGCCCCGAGTTCAGCGGTTGGGAGCATCGCGGTGCTGATGCCACCCCGCGCGACATCTCCTACGTGGATTCTGTGATTCAAGCCGAGCAAGGTACGCTGCCTGTGGGCGCAGGGCACCGCGTGAATTATACATTCTCCATCGATGTACCCGTCACCGAGGAGATTGCCGGCGACACCGTGCGCGTGTGGATGCCCGTGCCGATGAAGACTCGCCGCCAACCTTACGTGGAGATTCATCGCACCTCACCGTTCCAATACGTGCTCAGCGATGACCGCTCCGTGCACAACTCCATCTACTTCGAAGCTGTGGCCGGCGAAGCTGGTTCGACCCTCCACTTCACCTACACCGCCACCTTCGACACCTACGGCGAATACTTCTCGCCCGAGTACATCGAGGCCAACATCAAGCCTTACAACAAGCGCTCAGACGTATATCGCCGCTACACTGCCTTCGACAACCGCCACATCGTGCCGCTGCGCAAGTTGGCGCGTCAAATCGTTGGTAATGAGAAGAATCCGTTCCGCCAGTCGGAATTGGTCTACGACTATATCATCAACCACTTCCCCTGGGCCGGTGCGCGCGAGTATAGCACTATCGACTGCATCCCGCAGTACGTGCTGCAAAGCGGCCACGGCGACTGCGGCCAAGTGGCGTTGCTTTACATCTCGCTGATGCGCTCATTGGGCGTGCCCGCTCGCTGGGAGAGCGGCTGGATGCTCCATCCGGGCGATGTGAACCTGCACGACTGGGCTGAAGTATACTTCGAAGGCGTGGGCTGGGTGCCGGTCGACCCCTCGTTCGGTCGATACACCACCGCTCACGATGCCGACCACATCAACTTCTACTCTCACGGCCAAGACGCTTACCGCATGGCCTGCAACCTCGGCGTGGGACAGGGCTTCTTCCCGGCCAAACGCTTTCTGCGCTCCGAAACCGTCGACGCGCAGCTGGGCGAAGTGGAGACCTCGCGTGGCAACATCTATTACAAGGACTGGAATCAGCATCTGCAAATCAACTGGGTGAAACCTATCTCGCGCGTTGACGGCGTAATCAACAACGTGCACCGCGCCGTGGCTCCCGACAGCCGTCAGGTGCTGTTCTCGGCCGAGCTGTCAAGCGATACACCGGCCGTGCTGCGCGGTTACACCTCCGAGCAATCGGCTCACGATGCTCTGTGCGAAGCTCTCACTCAGCACGGGGTGGAGTTTGTCGACTCGATGACCGTGATGCCTTACAATGATATGGCATTGGTGAAGATAGCCGTGGCCACCATGCGCACCGCGCCCCGCTTCTCGGGCGAGCAGGCCACGCAAGCGGTGATGGGCACACCCATCCGAGTGCTCGAATCCAAAGGCGGATGGTGCCGCGTGCAAACTCCCGACGGCTACATCGGCTGGATGACCAACGCCTCATTCCAACGCTACTCCGAGGAAGAGTTCGACGCTTGGCGCAGCAATAAGAACCGCTATGTAGTCACCTCGCTCACACCTTCTTACGGCTACGCTTCGGCCGACGGCTCCGCGCCGCGCGACGTAATCACCGACCTGCTGCCGGGCACCATCGTCATCATCAACCAAGTGCGCGATGAGCGCAATGGTCGCGTACTCATCACCCTGCCCGACGGCCGTCCCGCATGGGCCGAGTTGAGCCTGTTCGACCACATCAACGAGTGGGCAAATCAGCCCTTCAGCGCTGAGAAGATTCTGAACAGCGCGTACACCATGTTCGGCTCGTCCTACACCTGGGGCGGCACCACAGCCCACGGCTGCGACTGCTCCGGTTTGGTGAAGATTTCATACCTCAACAACGGTCTGATTCTGCGCCGCGACGCTTCGCAACAAGCGCTCATCGGCACCCATCCCGCCTTGGCCGATGCCCAAGCCGGCGACCTGCTGTTCTTCGGCGAAAGCACTCCCGGCAAAATCACCCACGTGGGCATTTACGATGCCAACGGGGTGTACATCCACCAATCCGGCCAAGTGCGTCTGAGCTCCGTCGACCCCGCCGACTCCACCTTCGAGCGACCAGTGCTCACTGTGACCCGCATCGTCGGCAACGAAGGCACCGAGGGCATAGTCCGCGCTGTCAATCACCCATGGTTCTTTAACGTAAATCCTTAATACACAATACTATGAATCGTAGAAACTTTCTCAAAGCATCGGCCCTGGGATTGGCCTTTGCAGCATCACCCATATCGCTGAGCGCCGCCGGCGAAGCCACTCGCCAAACCGGGCGCAGCGGCCGTCTGAACCTGTCGTTTGAGCCTTACGAACTCAAACTGCGTCACGCTTTCAACCTCGCTCGTTCGCAGCGCACCACCACCCCCGACGTGCAGGTGCGCATCGAATATGATGGCCTTGTGGGCTACGGCGAAGCATCCATGCCGCCCTACTTAGGCGAATCGGTCGACAGCGTATGCACCTTCCTCAACCGCCTCGACCTCGGCCAGTTCTCCGACCCCTTCCGATTGGAAGAAATCCTGCAGTACGTGGATTCCGTGGCCGAAAACAACCGCGCGGCCAAGGCTTCCGTCGACATCGCTCTGCACGACCTGTTAGGCAAAATCATGGGCCAACCGTGGTATAAAATCTGGGGCCTGTCGCCCGAGAAAGCGCCCAACACCTCGTTCACCATCTCCTACGACGCCGACCCCGCCGAGATGCAGGCCAAAATCGATGAGACACGGCCGTTCAAGGTGGTGAAAGTGAAGATGGGTGTGGGCCACGACAAAGAAATGGTCGAGGCTCTGCGCCGCGTGTCGGACGTGGCCATCTGCGTCGATGCCAACCAAGGCTGGACCAACAAGGAGGAAGCCTTGGCCATGTGCGAATGGCTGGCCGAACGCAATTGTATGTTCGTCGAACAGCCCATGCCCAAGGAGATGATTGAAGAGACCGCATGGTTGCGCGCTCGCTCGCCGCTGCCACTGATTGCCGACGAGTTCTTGCAACGTCTGCCCGACGTGGTGCGCGCTGCCGAAGCCTACGACGGCATCAACATCAAGCTCATGAAGAGCACCGGCCTGCACGAAGCCTACCAAATGGCTGTGCTCGCT
>JBJEKG010000175.1:0-11533 GCA_051878535.1 Muribaculaceae bacterium | reverse complement strand
CCAGCCGCGAGGGCGCTTTCATCCAATTCATGTAGGAGCGACCGCCTACGCCGGCTGTCACGTTCAATTTGCGCAGTTCACCCTTGGAGGAGTCGAAGTTGCCGCCGAGGGTGCTGTACTCGCTTCCGGTGCGAGCCATCACCTTGGCCGACAGCGATATTAGCCACTCCACGGTGATGTCGTTGTGGTGTTTAATCCACGTGATGCCGTAGTCGTAAGCGGCTTTTAAGTCGAGATTCATCAACTGGTCAATCAGCGGTTTGCCTTTGGCGGTGATGCCTTCGTCGAAGAGCAGCTGGCTCTCCAACTCGCTCACTGTGCTGCCCTCGATGGCGGTGCTGTGGGCGATGATGGAGTACAGATAGAACTTTTCGAAGTCTATCTGCTCGGAAATGCCCAATTGTTGGTGTTGGCGGAGCGCGGCGATTAACTGTTGTTGATTCTCGGTGGTCATGACTGCGATTTTTTCATAGGGATTGAAGCGGGGCGGTGCTGCGACAAGCGAATTAGCTTGTTTTTGCTTGTAACAAGCTAATTCGCTTGTCGGGAGCCGGTGCGCGGTTAGGCGGGTTGCCAGAAACAGCGTTTGGGCGAGGTGATGGCGCCTTCGTCTTTGAGTTGCTTCATGGCTTTGTCCACTTCTTTGCGGTCGAGGCCGCTGAGTTCGGCGATTTTGCCGGCGTTGAGGGGTGTGCCGGCTTGACGCATGGTGTCGAGTACGAGTTGTTTAGCTTCCATAGATGTATGTTTTTAAGGGTTTTCGCGATGGATTACGGTGCCGTTGGCTTGGTGAGTGGCTAATACGAGCACCTCGGCTATCTGCACGTGTTTGGGTGCGGAGGCGGCGTAGAAAGCCACGTCGGCGATGTCGTCGCCGGTGAGTGGTGTGATGCCGGCATAGACGGAGTCGGCGCGTTGGTCGTCGCCGCGGAATCGCACGTTGCTGAAGTGAGTTTCGACCAATCCCGGCTTGACGTTGGTGACGCGCACAGCTGTGTGTGCCACGTCGATGCGCAGGCCGTCGGAGATGGCTTTGACGGCGGCTTTGGTAGCGCAGTACACGTTGCCGCCGGCGTAGGCGGCATCGCCGGCCACGCTGCCGATGTTGATGACGTGGCCGCTATTGCGTTCGACCATAGCAGGCACAATCAGGCGAGTCATGGTGAGCAGACCTTTGATGTTGGTGTCAATCATCGTGGCCCACTCGTCGATGTTGCCCTCGTATTCCTTGTCGAGACCGAGGGCCAGTCCGGCGTTGTTGATAAGCACGTCGATGGCGGTCCAGCGCTCGGGCAGGGCGGTGATGGCTTCGCAGGCGGCGTCGGTGTCGCGCACGTCGAAGCACAACGGCAATACCTCGCAACCGGTGGCCGAGAGTTCGGCGGCCAACTCGTCAAGGAGGTTGGCGCGACGTCCGGTGATGATTAAATCGTATCCGCCGGCAGCGAATCGGCGGGCGCAGGCTTGACCTATGCCCGAGGTGGCTCCGGTGATAAGTGCAATGGGTTTCATATCTATATATTAAATGTGTACGGATAAAATTACCTGCAAATATAGCGAATTTTTCCGTAACAGAGCGCTGTGAGGGTGGAAAATTGAGCGTTGTGGATAAAAAATCGCTCGAAAAGCGGCGGAAATTTGCACAATTGAAAAAGAATTGCTAACTTTGCACCTCGAATCGCGAATAAATCAAAACTATATAGTTATTATGAAAAGAACATTCCAACCCCACAACCGCAAGCGCGTGAACAAACACGGCTTCCGCGCTCGTATGGCTTCGGCCGACGGTCGCAAAGTGCTGGCTCGTCGCCGCGCTAAAGGTCGTGCACGTCTGACCGTGTCCAGCTCCATCGCCGGCAAGTAATCAGATTCACTGACCGCAAGCAACAGCACTCTGTCCATAGTTGGTGGCAGGGTGCTGTTGCCTTTAAGGGCAATTCTACTGATGGAGAAACTTCGCACACATATACATCGACTGCGGCCGTGGGCTTTCCCCATGGTGGCCGTGGTGGTGTTTGCGCTGATGTCGATGTGGATGTTCCATTGCAATTGGGGCGCTTACCCGCTCATTTGCGTGGCCGACGGGCTGTGCTTGGTGTTGCCGTGGTTGCTGCTGCCGCCGCGATGGCGCGGCTGGTGGTGGATACTGCCTGTGCTATACACCATAACACTGGTGACCAACTTGTGCTTCGGCTTTTTCTTTGGCGCCGTGATTCCGGTGGAGCTGTATTTGAGCAACGCGTGGATGAACGACTACGTGGTGTTTCGCGGCGTAACGAAGCTGAACTGCGTGTCGCTGCTTCCGGTCGGCGGCATGCTTTTGGTGGTGATTGCGTGGCTGTTGTTGCGACGTCGTCAACCGGTTTACAGTTTGAAGCGGAGTGTCATCACCATCGGTGTGGTGGTGTGCGCAATTGTGGCCTTGCATTTGGTGCAGGCTCTGCGGCTGCATCACTATCACAGCGATAAAGCGCTGGGTGAGTGTGTAAGTGATGTGTTTGATATACATGATTCATATAAAGATGACATTCTTAGTCACGGGTATGTGATTGCGTACACTTACCATTTCTTTGAGCGGTATTTTACCGACCACTCGCTCACAAGGGGTGACATCGAGCAATTGCGGGCGATAGAAACCGCACCCCGCGGCGAACTGCCGGCGGAGCTTGCCACGGCTTTCGCTGCTAACCGCGGTAAGAACCTGATTTGCATTGTGGTGGAATCGTTGGATACCGACGCGCTCGGTTGCGCTGTGGGCGGAGTGCGCATCACTCCCACGTTGGATTCGATTGCCGCCGACACCACGGTGATAGCACTCACGCGCATCCGGACGCAAATCGGAATCGGACAGTCGAGCGATGGACAAGTCATAGCCTTCGGCGGCTTGATGCGCTGTCCGCAGTGCCCGATAGTCTATACCAATTGCACAGCCTCGTTACCATCGATATTTCATGCGCTCGATTACGCACACAACTTGGCCGTAATCAGCGAGTTTCGCGTGGTGTGGAACGCCGGCCAATACCTTCCGGCGCTCGGACTGACCACCATTTACGACGATATATGCAGTATCGGCTATGGGTCGGCCGATGAAGCCGTTTTCGACGAGGCATTTCAGCACATCAGCGCCGCTCCGCAACCCTTCAGCGCTATGGTGACGACCATCTCCATGCACGAGCCTTACGTGGCGGAGTATACGCCCATCACCGCCATCAGCCGCAGCGGCGAGGTGGAACCGGAATTGGGCTACTATCTGGAGCGAACACACTTTTTCGACGCTTGCTTGGCCGCTTTCTTGCGGCAACTCAAGCAGGCCGGCATCTATCAGCAGTCGGTGGTGGTGATTGTGGCCGACCATAACTCTAAACTGCATTGGAACACCTGCATCCCCGCGTTCATCCTCAACTCGGGTCTGCCGCACCGCTTCACGGCCGACCGACAGCTCACCCAGTTGGACATCTACCCCACGCTGCTCGACGTGATGGGACTGGCCGACACCGACTACTGGCACGGCATGGGCTACAGCGCCCTGCGCCCCGGCCTCACCCCACTCACCGAAGACGAACTACGGCAGCGCTCCGTTCTCACCGAGCGGCTGATGCGTGCCGACTACTTCGGCCAATCCGAAAAATAGCTAAAATTTTGATAGAAAATCGTCAAAAAAGCGATTTACCACCAAAATCTTCACTGTTTTGAAAATTTTTGTTAAGTTTATGCATGTATTTAATTGTTTTTTTGTATCTTTGCAGCATGAAAACATCTGAAGCCATACGCACGCGCATTGATTCCATAGCTGAAGGAGTTATATTCGGCTATGACGATCTTGAGATAGCTGCATCCAACCGGTATGCGGCAGCTATGGCATTGCGCAGATTGGTAGCGCAAAACCATATCCGGCGTGCTGCCAAGGGGCGGTTTTACAAGCCAATTACAACGCGTTTAGGCGAGATGCCGCTTTCAGCGCAGGATGTTGCAGGTATATTCTTGTACAAAGCCGGGAAGCACATCGGTTATATCACCGGTACAAATGCATTTGCTCAAATGGGAATCACCACACAAATATCTTCTACTGTGGTGATTGCTTCAGCCAAATACCGCCGTCCTACAAATCGTTCCGGTTATAAATTTACCTTCATAACCCAGCCGAACGTGATTACAACTGACAACATTCCGTTGCTTCGCTTTTTGGATGCGCTGCGCTTTATCAAACGCATTCCTGCTACCACGCCTACGCAAGTAGTGGTCACATTGCTGCAGTTACTCAAAGAGATGAGCCCCGATCAAGTGACATCTCTGATTGAGCTATCGCAAAACTACGCGCCACAAGTTCGAGCGCTGTTAGGTGCAATGTTAGACCGCCTTGGTTTGCGAACTGACGTTCTCAAGCAAGGGCTCAATCAATTCAGCCGCTTCAGCTGCGGCATCTCATCAGAATCATTACCACAATCAACCTACTGGCAACTACAATGAAACTTCACCACGACCCGCAACTGTTCAGTGAGATAATACTCCGGGCATCCATGTCTCGCGAAAAGGGAGGCCTCGGCATCAACCCGCTCTTCATCGAAAAAGATTATTGGATAACTAATGCTTTATACCACTTAGCCAATTCGCAGTGGCGTCCGATAGCAGTATTTAAGGGAGGTACTTCTCTATCTAAGATCTATGGTATAGGAGCGAGGTTTTCGGAAGACATCGACATAGCAGTGGTACATCTTCCTAACGAAAGTGATTCGCATCTTAAAACAACAATTCGCGCTGTGGCTAACACTATGGCGCAAGATTTGCAAGAGACATACCACCCGGGCGCAACCTCCAAAGGCTCGCGCTACCGCAAAGTATACTATTCATATCCTCAATCATCACGGATCTTTCCATCAGATGGTGTTGTGCAACGGCAATTACTATTGGAGATTAACTCCTTTGCAAATCCATATCCCTACGCATTACACAAGGTGGAGAGCTTTATTTATAGCTACCTTGCGCAAAACCGATTCAACGACATCATTGAAGAATACGAGCTCTTGCCTTGCAACGTAAACGTGTTGGACAAACGAACCACTTTGACGGAGAAAGCAGTGTCGCTAATACGTTTTTCGCTTTCGCCACAACCGGCAATCGACCTGCAAGCAAAAATTCGGCATTTTTATGACCTTCATTACTTGCTGTCAGACAGCGATTGTCAGCAATATATCGCAAGTGAAAAGTTTCGCGATGACTTCAGGAGTCTATTAGAACACGACAGAACCCTTTTCCGTACCCCTTCGGGATGGCAAATGCGTTCAATCAGTGAATCAGCATTGATTACAGAATGGTCATCACTGTGGTCTACATTAAGCAAAAGATATAGCACCGAACTACCCTCGTTAGCATACTCATCTAATGTACCACCTGAAGAAAGCGTAGCCAAAAGTGTGCGTTCCTTGCTACAAATAATAAACAGCTTATAAAAATACTATTCAAACTGCCGGCAAACAGTGAGCCTGTTCGGCGGCAGCGCTCCGTTCTCACCGAGCGGCTGATGCGTGCCGACTACTTCGGCCAATCCGAAAAATAGCTAAAATTTTGATAGAAAATCGCCAAAAAAGCGATTTAGTATCGAAAATTTTACTAACTTTGCAGCATGAATACGATTCGCCGCGACATATCACAGCTATCGAACGTGCCTTTCAGTTTGGAGGCGCTGCGGTGGGTGTATCCATCGTTGTCGCGCATCGCGCAGAAGGCGCAGGGATTGGAGCAGGAGCGAGCTATCATCCGTCTCAAGCGTGGTATGTATGTGGCCAATCCACAGTGGAGCGACAAGGTGCTGGTGACTGAACTGATTGCCAATCACATCTATGGGCCGTCATACGTGTCGATGGAATCAGCCCTGCGCTTTTACGGGCTGATACCGGAGATGGTGTTCACCACGATTTCGCTCACCACCGGCACCGCCCGCACTTACTGTAATGAGGTGGGGACGTTCCGCTATATCCACTGCTCAAAGCCGTACTTCCCCATCGGCCTCACCTACGCGCAGAGCGAAGGCTCGTCGTTCCTTATCGCCACGCCCGAGAAGGCTCTGTGCGATAAGATAATCTTCACGCCCAACCTCAATCTGCGCTATCGCTCCGAGATTGCAACGTTCTTGGAAGAAGACTTGCGCTTCGACACCGACGAGTTGGCCAACTTCAACCTCGACATCCTGCGCCAATGCGCAGTTTACGGCCGCAAGAAGGCCGCCATCAACCAGCTAATCAATTATATCTGTCATGAATACCATCTTTGACCGCCTGCTCGCCGCGTGATGAATGATTTCAGGCGAGGTTGTAGAAACTGTGTCAAAAGTCCGGCCTGAGAAACACAGCGTGCAAAGGGTTCACAGGAGGACAGGAGATTTAGCAGGAGGACAGTATATAATCTATTGATAATCAGGTATCAACAAGCAGCCGAGGCTTGCCTCGGCATACAGGACGGGCGACACAATGGGCATCATTTCTTAATTGGGACTTTTGACACACTTTCTGCTCCCCTCGGCCTGTCGGTCACCTCCACTCCACCGTGAAACTGTGTCAAAGGTCCGGTCTGTGAAACACAGCGTGCAAAGGGTTCACAGGAGGACAGGAGATTTAGCAGGAGGACAGTATATAATCTATTGATAATCAGGTGTTAACAAGAAGAGCCGAGGCAAGCCTCGGCTGGTGGATGTGGTTTTGGGGCGAGGATGGTGGCGGTTTGGGAAATTTTTGCTATCTTTGCGGCATGAAATTACGATTGATGATAGGGATGATGGCGGTGGCGATGGTGCTGCCTGCCGGGGCGCGGACGCTTGGGGCGTCGGCGCGGTTGGCTGTGGCGATGGATGCGGGGCATGCGTCGCGTGCGGCTCGGTTTTATTCGATGATACTTGATGTGGACGATGAGGCTGTGTTGGAGCAGTTGGAATGGCGCGAGTCGCAGGTGTTGTATCGGCGCGACAACTTGGTGTTGGCGTTTGTCAGCACCGAGGCGATGGAGTGGCTCTCCGGGGCGCAGGGCGTGCGTCGGGCGGAGCTTTCTCCTCGGCTGAATTGCAACTTGCTGACGGCGCGTGTTGTCACGAATGTGGACGCGGTGCAGCAGGGCTACGGCGAGGTGGGTGCGCTCACCGGGCGCGGTGTGGTGGCGGGATTCTCCGACCGAGGCTTTGACCCGAACCATGCGGCGTTTGATTCGCGCGTGGCGTTGCTGACCAACTATGTGGACACGATTGCGCAGGTCGACCGCTTGTCCACGCCTGCGGAGATAGCGGCGTGGAGCACTGACTATGCGCGCGACTACCATGCTACCCACGTGGCCGGTATCATGGCCGGTGGCGAGGCGGGTGGCGACTATCGCGGTGTGGCACCCGAAGCTACCATCGTGGCTACCACTTCGATACTCCACGACGCAGGCATCTTGGCCGGTGTGGAGGATGTGATTGCATACGCTCGCCAAGGCGACATGCCGGCGGTGGTGAACCTGTCGCTCAGTTCGAACATCGGACCGCACGACGGCTCGGACCTTTACTGTCAGTACCTCGACCGCTGCGCCGACGATGCGGTGATTGTGGTGGCCGCGGGTAATAGCGGCGAGAGCAAACTCAATATCAGTCACACTTTTAGCGGTGAGGGCGATTCCATCGCCACGCGTGTGCTCGACAAGATTGACTGGACCGGCATGGCCATCTACGGCAATGCCGATTTGTGGAGCGCCGACGAGCGCGGTTGCCGTGTGCGGCTGCGAGTGTACGATGTGGTCGACCGTTGCTACGTGTACGCTTCGCCGTGGGTGGGCGAAGGCGGCGACACGGATGCTGTCATAGTGCAATCAACCGATGCACCGGAGTTGTCACCGTATTTCAGCGGCGCCTTCGGCATCGTGGCCGACCGCTCGCCGTATACCGGCCGCGCCGAGGTGCTCGCGCAGTATAATCTAAAGTGTACAACCTCCTACACCAACAGCTGGGCGCGCTATTGCGTGGTGCTTGAAGCGCGCGG
The DNA here is from genome assembly GCA_051878535.1 of Muribaculaceae bacterium. Lineage (GTDB taxonomy): Bacteria > Bacteroidota > Bacteroidia > Bacteroidales > Muribaculaceae > CAG-873. The sequence goes on along the minus strand of JBJEKG010000175.1, from coordinate 3,536 downwards.
CGAGGAGGGCGTGAGCGTGGATCTTACGGCTGACGATGAGTACACCTACTTCACCACACTCACCAGCACGATAGCTTCGACGAAGGCCGACTCGCACCTATCGGTGGGGTCGAGTTCGTGCGGCCGCAAGGTGGTGATTGCGGGGTCATCGACCACGGCCGACTGCGTGCCGCTGTTGGATGGCGGCACGGAGGCGTTCGACCACGTTACTGCCGGCACTGTGAGCCAATACTCCTCATACGGCACCTTGCGCGATGGGCGCACGTTGCCCCACGTGTGCGCTCCGGGGGCTTACATCATCTCGGCGGTGAGCAACCCGTGGCTGAAGCGCAATTTCGGCATGCGCTCGCACCTGAGTGCTGAATCACCCACCGCTCCCGGTAACTATTACATGGCCACCTGCGGCACCTCGATGGCCGCACCACACGTGGCGGGCGTGTTTGCGTTGTGGCTGCAGGCCGACCCGACGCTCACCCCCGCCGAGCTGCGGGAGATAGCGTGCGAGAGCGCATCGTACAACGGCGTGGACCCGATGGACCCGCGTGTGGGCTACGGAGTGATTGATGCCGCGGCCGGGCTGCAGATGGTGATTGACCGTGCGGGCTTGAGCGTGAACCCGACGGCTCTACGACCGATACTGCGCCGCGAGGGCGGCCGACTGCTCATTGAGGCTGCAGTCGAACCGCTGTTGGTGCGTGTTTTCGATATGATGGGACGCGCTGTCGACCCCGAGGTGCTGCCGGCGGCTCCAGTGGTGGTGCAAGTGACTACCGAGGCCGAAACATTTGCAGTCACATTATATTAATATATGTATGAAGAAGATTAACGTGAGAACCTGGTTCAGTGGTCCCCACCTGCAGATGTCGTGGTGGGTGGCGCTGATGTGGCTGCTCAAACTGCTGATATTCGACGTGATATGGTGCGTGCCGACCACGTTCAAACCGCTGTCGATGCTCGACACCTACCTCACGCTGGCGACGTTGGTGCTGCTGCTGACCATGCCCGTGCGCCTTTGGCGACTGTGGCGCACCACTATTGTGATTATGGCGCTGATGGACGTGCTGTTAGTGGCCAACTTGATGTATTTCCGCACTTACTTTGCGGCCATACCATTGGCCAACTACTCGCAGGCGGGCAATTTGGCCGATTTCATGAGTAGCGTGTGGGCATCGCTGCGGTGGGTGGATGCGCTGCTACCGCTCACCACGGTGGTGGCGGCTGTGGCGGCGTATCGTTATCGCCGTTGCGCAGCAGCACCGGCTCGCGGCTATCTGTGGGCGATGTCGGGCACGGTGGCGATGCTCATCGTGTCGCTTGGGGCGCAAGGCGGCTTTGTGCGCACTTACGATGCGAAGCGGCAGAAGGCTTACCTGTGTTCGAGTATGCCGGTGGTTTATAGCGTGTTTGGCAGTATGGCGTTCGATTGGCTGTATAGCAACCGCCCCATCACTGAGGCCGACCGAGCGCAAATTGAGCAGTGGCTGGCTGAGCGGCCGCCGCTCCACACTCTTGAGGGCGTGGAAGCGCGTCGCAACTGCGTGTTTATCCTATGTGAATCGCTCGAAAGCTGGGTGATAGGCAAAACGGTTGAAGGTCAAGAGATTACACCTAATCTCAACCGCTTGCTGCAGGATTCGACCACGTTGTATGCCCCGCGGGTGCTCTCGCAGGTGAAAGGCGGGCGCTCCATCGATGGTCAGCTGATATTGCTGAGCGGCTTGTTGCCTATCAACAATGGCACGTACAGCGCTCAGTATCAATACAATACATACTTCACTCTACCCAAGGCCATGCGCCAACGCTATGGCGCTCGCTCCTACTTGCTCACCGTCGATAAGCCGTCGACCTGGAATCAAGGGCAAGTGGCGCAAGCCTTCGGCATCGACACCATCTTGGACTACACCGACTTCACCCTCGACGAAAGCTTCGGCACGCATCGCCGTTTGGCCGACCGCTCGTTTCTGCGCCAAGCAGCCGCCAAGATAGCCGCGGGCGAGGTGTGGAAGGATGGTGAACATGCTTTCATTCAGTTGGTTACCTACTCCGGTCACCATCCGTTCGTGTTGCCCGAAGAGATGCGTGAGCTACATTTTTCCGACACCATCCCCGAGGTCATGGCCGATTACATGGCCTTGGCGCACTACACCGACAGCGCCATCGGCGAGTTTGTGAGCTACCTGCAAACACTGCCGCAGTATGGCGAGACGCTCGTGGTCATTACCGGCGACCACGAAGGCTTGGCTGATGCACGAGCCGACATCCTTCGCTCACCGGCGGCGCAGGGGGTGGTCAGCACCGAGCCGTGCACCCCGCTGATTGTGCTCAACAGCCCCGTTGCATCCGTGCGCTATAATGAGGCAATGGGACAGGTGGACGTGTACCCGACGCTGCTGCAACTGCTCGGCGTGACCGATTATCCATGGCAGGGGCTCGGTCAGTCGATTCTCGATGCAGACAAAGCGCCGGCAGCCGTGCTACCCACTTTGCAGATAGTGGGCGACAGCGTGTCGGAAGCCACCCGCCGTCACCTGAAGTCGGCCTTCGATATCAGCGACAAAATCATCCGCTTCGACTACCTCCGACCGCGGGAGCACTGATTTTTGGCAGTGATACTCACTTTTTTTTGCACAAGAGAAAAAAAATGAGTAACTTTGCGGGCGAATTATGTACATATCTCAATTTCAGGAATAAATCGCTTACAATGAGAAAGATTTCATACCTACTGTCATTTGCGTTGATGACACTGTTAGCCAGCTGTTCAGCTCATGAAAAAGTACCCTACGTAGTTGATGCCGAGACCATCCCGGCCGAAGCACTCGCACAGCTCAACACTCTCTCCGAGCCGATTCTCGCGCCCGGCGACCTGCTCAACATTGAAGTCACATCGTCGAATATGGCCGATGTGGTGCCTTTCAACAAGGGTTACTATATCACCGAGCAAGGCCAAATCCAACGTACCTCGAGCCAAACCAATATGTCGAACCAAGCCGACGCTTCCACCGACTATTATTTGGTTAATTCCGATGGTACCATCGACTTCCCCATCATCGGCCGCATCCAAGCAGCCGGCATCACCAAGTTGGAACTGGCACAGTACATCACCGATGCAATTTATCCTAAGTATGTGCGCGAGCAGCCGAAAGTGGAAGTGCGCTTGATGAACTTCCGCGTGGTGGTGTGCGGCGCAGTCAAAAGCCCCGGCATCTACCAGTCGCGCAACGAACGTATGAACTTCTTTGAAGCGCTCGCTCTGGCCGGCGACCTCGACATCCGCGGCGACCGCGAGAACATCCTGCTGTATCGCACCAATGCCGATGGCAGCCGCGAACTCCATCGTCTCAATATCCATGAAAAAGACTTCCTGCTGTCGCCTTACTTCGTGTTGCAGCAGAACGATGTGATTTACGTCACCCCCAACAAATCCTTGGCCAACACTGCATGGCAACTCAACCCGGGTGTGAGCGCCACCATCACCATGATTGGCGGTGTGTCGTCGCTCGCCTCCTTAGTAATCGGCATCATCAACCTCACCAAAG
>JBJEKG010000174.1:0-2309 GCA_051878535.1 Muribaculaceae bacterium | reverse complement strand
GGAGGACGCCATCGGTGATAATTATTACTGCAACGCCGCAGACCTCGCCAAGGTATTAGAGTGGAACATTCAGAGAGTATTCAACGCCGACTGGTACGTCTACATCGAAGACGGAGCTGCCGACCCGGACAATTATGCCAACTTCACTGCTTCCGGCAAAAATGCACTCGCAGTGCTTCAGGAACTTTGCTCGACATTCGGCCTCGAGTTCTCAATCACCGGCAACTGGAGCGAAAGAAAAGTTATTAGCATCACCAAGAGGGTGGGCACATCGCCGGTGCTTTCCCTTCAATTCGGGCGCGGGCGCGGCCTCTACAAATTGAGCCGCACAAACGTGAGCAACGCCGGCATCACTAACCGCCTATATGTTTACGGCGGCAGTGAGAACCTCGGCCAAAATTATCCCTACAACAAGCTCTGCCTCAAGGGCACCGGCCGCCTCACCTCCTATTTGGAAAACAACGACAGCATCAACGCATTCGGCCTGCGCGAGGGCGCAAAAACTTACAGCAACATCAAGCCGCAGCGCATCGGCCAAGTTACAGCCCTCGGCGAAGATACAATCACATTCGCCGATACTACCGGCGACCCCGAAGACCCGACCAACCCGCCGATGTTCGATCTCAACGCCACCGACGAGCAGGGCAATACGCTCTATTTAATCAACGGCACCGCGGCCAAAATCACATTCCAGACCGGCAACCTCGCCGGCTACGAGTTCGACCTCCACAGCTACGACCACCAAACAAAAACCTTCATAATTAACCGCATCACCGATGAAAACGGCTTAGTCATCCCGTCCGATGATTCCGCCGCATTCCAATTTGCCGTGGGCGATAAATACATTATAACCGACATTCAGCTCCCGCAAGAGTACATCGACCAAGCCGCCGCCAAGCTGTTAGAAGCGGCCTCCGCCGACTTCCCCACCTTAGCGCAGCCACAAGTTAGTTACAAGTTATCACTCGACCCGGCATTCATCACCGCCAAGTGGGGGCGAGAGACCGCCGCGGAAGTTCTCCACCCGGGCGACGGCATCCACATCACCGACGCGCAAATCGGTGTAGACAAAGACATTCGCATCACTTCAATCACCCGCGACCTATTGGCGGTCAATAGCTACGAGTTAACACTCTCGGACACCACCGAGCAGAGCGTCACGCTCAAAGTTGTCAACGATATAAATTCAATCAACGAGGCCATCGCCATAAATACCGGCTTCGCCAATCCCACCAAGGCACGCCGCCGATGGATGGCCACGCAGGAGCTACTCGGGATGGTATTCGACCCGGAAGGCGACTACTACAGCGAAAAAATAAAACCGCTTTCCATCGAAACGCAGATGCTCAGCGTCGGCGCCAAATCCACCCAGTTCGCGCTCAACAACGTAACCCTCCAGCCAAATTATAACGGCGACGCGAACTCGCTCTATATTTCCGCGGGAACGTTAGTGCATTACGGCATAGACCCGGACGCCACAAAAGCGTGGAAAATCCGTGCCGCGACCTATTCAGGCCTCACCGCGGCCGACCCTTATTATATATATGCCCGATGTGAGCGCAACACCGCCCGTGCCGTCATCTATCTTTCAAAAGAGCCTAAAGGGTGCGAGAGCGAAGCCGCATATTACAACTTCTTGGTGGGCGTTCTCAACAGCGTGAGCACCGATGACCACGGCGGCAACCCCGCGCGCCTTATTTCGCTGACCTACGGCTCCTCGACCATTAACGGGCGCTTCATCCGCTGTGGCCGTATCGAGAGCAGCGGAGGCGGCGCCACCTACTTCGACCTCGACACCGGCACCATCGCCGGCGCGATTCAGTTCATCAGCGGCGACGGCTCGTATAAGGACGTGTCAACCATAGAAACCGCTCTCACAGAAGCCGAGAAAACGCTCGCAAACAGCATCACAGACATCCAAGAACAGGTGGACGGTAAGGTGGAAATCTATTACCAAGCATCCGACCCCGCCACGGCATGGACAGACGAAGCCACGCTATTAAAGCACCAAGGCGACCAGTGGCACAACACCACGGACAAAACGCTCTTCCGATTTTGCGCTTTCGAAAAGTGGAATGACAGATATTTCACACCGAGCGACGGTGTCGGCATTCAATACGTAGGGAATTACACCTTCTACTGGTCACGTATCACCGACCAAAGCGCCATCGACGCAGCGGCAGCAGCGGCAGCAGCGCAGACCACCGCCAACGGCAAAACAACCGTCTACGTGGCCACACCCGTGCCGCCGTATAATGTTGGCGACCTTTGGCTCAAAGATATAGACGCCAACGGCGTAGCGGCCGGCG
>JBJEKG010000173.1:7485-11678 GCA_051878535.1 Muribaculaceae bacterium | reverse complement strand
AGTCACGCGCAAAGTTAGCAATTTTTTGCGACATGGCCAAAGAAAAAGTGAAATTTCTTTGAAAAAAAAGTGGAGAGTTGAGAGCGGAGAGGGCTTCGCTAAAGAGACCCCGAGGCAAGCCTCGAGGCTACGGAGCCGAGACAAAAAAGCCGGCGGCCATCCGGGTACCCCGCGGCAAGCCACGGGGCTACAGGTAGCGAGGGTGGGTGGGGGTTGCGTATGTCGGGGAAATGTTGTAACTTTGCGGGCGCAAACCTTTATGACAAATCAGGATGGACATAAGATTGACATGCTTCATGGGCCGATGCTTGTGAAGGTGTTGGTGTTTGCATTGCCGTTGGCGCTCAGTAGCATATTGCAGCAGATGTTCAACTCGGTGGATGTGGCTGTAGTAGGGCATTTTGTTGGGGCGTCGGCGTTGGCGGCTGTGGGCAGCAACGGGCCGGTTATCGGGTTGTTTATCAATCTGTTGGCAGGGCTGTCGTTGGGCACGAATGCGGTGGTGTCGAATCATATCGGCCGGCATGACCCTTACCGCACGCGCCGCGCGGTGGCCACATCGATGCGTGTGGCGGTGATTGGCGGTGTGAGTATCGCCGTGTTGGGGTTTGCCTCGGCGCGTAGCATTCTTGAGTTGATGGGCACGCCGGATGATGTGATGGAGCAGGCGGTGCTTTACTTGCGTTGCTTCATGTTGGGCGTGCCGTTCTTGTCGATTTTCAACTTTGGAGCATCGATTTTGCGCAGTGTGGGCGACACTCGGCGACCATTATATATATTGGTGTGCAGCGGAGTGCTGAACGCGGCGCTGAATGTGGTGTTCGTGGTGTGGATGCACTGGGGCGTGGAAGGTGTGGCGGTGGCTACGTCGATTGCTAATTTGGTGAGTGCGGCGGCGATTGTGGTGTTGCTTTTGCGCGAGAAGGGCCCGTGCGGACTGCATTTGGACGAACTGAAGAGCGACTTTGCCGAATTAGGAGGCATTGTGCGCATCGGCTTGCCGGCCGGGGTGCAGGGCATGGTGTTCTCCTTTAGTAATATGGTGCTGCAGTCGGCGGTGAACAGCTACGGTAGCGAGGTGATGGCCGGGTCGGCCGCGGCGCTGAATTTCGAGTACTACTGTTTCTTTGTTATACAGGCGTTTAACGGTGCGGCTATTAGCTTCATCGGACAGAATTATGGCGCGGGGAATATGGAGCGAGTGCGAAGGGCGTATGGGATTTGTATGCTGCTGGGCGTGGTGTTCTGTGCCTCGCTCAACTGGCTGTTTATCTGGCAGGAGGAGCTCTTCTTGGGGGTATTTACCAGCGAGCCCGGGGTGATGGCTTACGGCTTTCAGCGTATGCATATAGTGCTTGGTTTTCAGGCACTTGGGTGTTCGTATGAGATAACGGCGGCAGCGTTGCGCGGCATGGGTCGGAGCATAGCGCCGACGGTGTTCACTATCATCGGCACGTGCTTTTTGCGCGTTGGTTGGGTGTACTTTGTGATGCCCGACCATCCGGGGTTTGCGAACTTGATGATGGTGTATCCCATCTCGTGGATTTTGACCGGCTTGATGGTCATTTCGGATTATTTTGTGTTTATGAAGAAAAAAAGTTGCAAATATTTTGCTGAAGAGCAAAATATTTGCTAAATTTGCACCGAATTTCCTCTTAAGGGTATTTTCAACCTGAAAAACGCAGAAACACCTTAAATTATATCATACTACAAACTTAACCTACTTTTTATGAAGAAATTTTTACTCATGGTATGCGCACTCGCTGCCGGCGTAGTGGCGCAAGCAACTGACTACTACCTGATTGGTGGTTTCAATGGCTGGACTCTGAAAGCAGAAAACTGCCTGTTCACCGCAGCTGAAGACGGCACCTACGTGCTCGACTACGAAGGCACCCTCACCTCCGGCTTCAAAATCAACGACGGCACCTGGTCGAATGATGCAGCCAACTTCGGCTCGAACGGTTCCGCTCTTCAACTCGGCCAACCCTACACTATGCAAGTAGGTGGCTCGAGCAAAGACATCGCCATCACCGAAAACATCGCCAACCCCCACTTGGTGCTCAACGTGGCTGACCCCGCCAACCCCGTGCTGACCATCACCGGCCAATCCCAAGAAGCTGAATACAAATATGGTATCCATGGTGAAATCTTCGGCGACCCCGCTTGGAGCACTGTTGAAATGGTTGAAAACGAATCCGGTAAATGGGTACTCACTGCTGAAGTAGTAGCCGGCGGCTTTGGTATCAAAGTTATGGATCTTAGCACCGGTGCCCAAACCGCATGGTTTGCTGCTGACGGCGATGGCGACCTCGGCACCGCTCAACTCAACCAACCCCTTGCCTTGGTAGAAAACGGCGCCAACTTTGCCAGCACCCTCGTGGGCACCTTCACTTTCACCTTCGACCCCAACGCTATGACCCTGACCGTTAGCGGCGAAGGCACTGACGACCCCGATCCCGTGGTAACTGTTCCCGAAAACCTCTACATCGTAGGTAACATTGCCGGTTGCGTTTGGGACACCGTCAACGCTCCCGCACTGACCAAGAGCGGCAACACTTTCACCATCGAAGGCGTGGAAATCGTATCTGCCAGCGAAGAAATCACTGAAGGTTTCTTCTCGTTCATCACCGTGCGCGGTGCTGACTGGGACAGCGAAGTCAACACCGGCGACCGTTTCGGTGCATCGCAAGCCGACGAAGTGATTGAAGCTCCTGCCACCGTTACCCTCGTGCCCTATTTAGCCGGCGTGAACGCTTCCGCAGCCGCTTCTTGGATGATTGAAGCAGCTATCTACGACATCACTGTTGACTTCGCAGAAATGACTGTAAGCGTGGTTAAAGTTGGTGACGGCGTATCCGCTATCGAAGCCGACAACAACGTGCCTGCTGTTTACTACAACCTGCAAGGTGTGGAAGTAGCTGAACCCGCCAACGGCCTGTTCATCGAAGTACGTGGTAACCAAGTACGCAAAGTAACTCTTAAATAATAAATGTGTAATTAAACGTTTCACCTCGCGAAGATGCGGGGTGAACGTTTATTGTAAACTAAATCAACCAATCTATTTTATCTTACTATCATGAAAAAATTCTTTTTAGCGCTGTGCGCCCTGATTGTGGGCATGGCTGCTAATGCTGAGGAGTACTATCTAATCGGCAACTTCAACTCCTGGAAGTCGTATGATGAAAACGCACACTTCACCAAAGCTGAAGACGGCACATACGTGCTCGACTACAACGGTACCCTTACCACCGGTTTTAAAATCAACAATGGTTCGTGGACCACAGGCGTAAACTATGGCACTAATGGTTCAAATCTCGTGGTGGGCGAAACCTATTCGTTGAAGTATAATGCTGATGACATCGCTGTTGCATCAAGCATCGCCAATCCCCACTGCGTGCTCGACGTGGAAAATTGGACACTGACCATCACCACTACCAGCGGTCCGGTTGAATCCGTAATTTCTTACGCTATCCACGGCCAAATCTTCGGCAACACAAGCTGGAGCACCACTGACATGACCGAGGCTGAAGATGGTACTTGGACATTGACCGCCAATGTGGTTGCCGGTAACTTCGGCATCAAGAAGCTCGAAAACGGCAGCCAAATTGCATGGTACAGCTCTGCATCGGGCACTGAAGTGAAGGTAAACGAAGCAATGTCAGTTAAACAAAACGGCAGCAACTGGAGCAGCACCCTCGAAGGTGAATACACCTTTGTGTTCGATCCCGAAGCAATGACCCTGACCATTCAAGGTGAAGCTCCTGTAGACCCCGACCCCGTTGATCCCGAATACAGCTTTGCAATCCACGGCTCAGTATTCACCGGCGAATGGGAAAGCCACTACATGGCCGAAGCTGAAGACGGCACTTGGACCCTTACCGCTACCTTGGTAGCCGGCGAATTCGGTATCAAGAAACTCGACAGCAAAGGTGAACAAGTAGCATGGTATGCCGCACAAGCCGGTATGACTGAAGCTGTAGTAGGTAACGCAATGACTGTAGCTGCCGAAAATAATGCAAACTGGAAAAGCACTCTCGCAGGCGAATACACCTTCGTATTTGACCCCGAAGCAATGACCCTGACCATCACCGGTGAAGACACTCCTGTTGATCCCGTAGATCCCGAATACAGCTATGCAATCCACGGCTCAGTATTCACCGGCGAATGGGAAAGCCACTACATGGCCGAAGCTG
>JBJEKG010000173.1:0-7385 GCA_051878535.1 Muribaculaceae bacterium | reverse complement strand
CTCTCGCAGGCGAATACACCTTCGTATTCGACCCCGAAGCAATGACCCTGACCATCACCGGTGAAGACACTCCCGTAGATCCCGTTGACCCCGAACTGCCCGAACACGTTTATATCGTTGGTAATCTTGCCAGCGGTAAATGGGATATTGCAAACGCTCCCGAGCTGACCTTTGCCGACGACACCAAGCTGTTCACCATCGAGAACATCGAGATTAAGGCCTCCAACGAAGAATCAACCACCGGTTACTTCACCTTCATCACCGTGCAAGGCTCTGACTGGGACACCGAAGTAAACAACGGCGACCGCTACGGCGCACCTGAAAAAGATGCCGAACTGACTGTTCCTTCCACCACCGAAGTAACCCTCTTCAAGGCCGGTGTGAATGCTTCCGCCGCTAATTCCTGGAAAGTGGAAGCCGGTTACTACGACATCGTGCTCGACCTCGTCAACATGACCATCAACATCATCGAAAGCGACTCTTCCGCTGCCGACATCGAACTCGGTAACAACGTAGCTCCCGTTTACTTCAACCTCCAAGGCGTGCAAGTGGCTGAACCCGCTGCCGGCCTCTACATTGAAGTACGTGGCAACCAAGTGCGCAAAGTGATGATTAAATAATCATTCTTTTACCATAAAAAGCGCTCTGCCCCACCGGGTGGAGCGTTTTTTATGCTCAATATGTGGCGAAATTGCCGAAAATTTTGTAATTTTGCAGAAAAATATAGCTATATGGATACTAATCAACAGTTCGACCAAGCCATTGCCGATTGCCGGAAGGTGTTTGTGGCAAAATTGAGCGACTATGGTGCATCGTGGCGCATTATGCGTCCGCAGAGCGTTACCGACCAAATATTTATCAAAGCGAAGCGCATCCGCTCACTGGAAATCAAAGGCGTATCGGCCGTGGGCGAAGGCATCCTGCCCGAGTTCAAGGCGATAGTGAATTACGCCATCATCGGCATCATTCAGTTGGAGTTAGGCTTCGTCGACACCAAGGACATCGACGCCGAGCGCGCCACGGCGCTGTACGACGAAGTGGCTGCACGTGCGCGTGCGTTGCTCGTGGCCAAGAATCACGACTACGATGAAGCGTGGCGATCGATGCGCGTGTTGTCGTACACCGACTTCATCCTTACCAAGATTGAGCGCGTGAAGCAGATTGAAGACAACGCCGGCGCCGTGAAGGTGAGTGAGGGGATTGATTCCAACTACCTCGACATCTTGGTGTACGCCGTGTTCGGTATCATAAAACTCACGGAATAATGCCACGCAAGGCTACGATGGCCGTGTGGGCGATGCGAGTGCTCACCGGCGCTATGTTTGTGCTGTCGGGGTGGGCCAAGTCGGTCGACCCTTACGGCACGGTGTACAAGATGGAGGAGTACTTCGCCGTGTGGGGCTTTGGCGGCTTCCCGCGCGAGATTACCATCGTCTTGGCTGTGGGGCTGGCGGCATTGGAGCTGACCTTAGGTGTGGCATTGGTTTTAGGCTGCTTGCGACGCTCCACACCCATCAGCGCATTAGTGGTGATGGCGGTGATGCTGCCGCTGTCTGTGTACTTGGCCGTGGCCGAACCGGTGGCCCACTGCGGCTGCTTCGGCGATTTGTGGGTGATATCCAACACGGCCACGTTGATAAAGAACGTGGTGCTGACCGCCATGTTAGTGCTACTGCTAAAGTGGCACGAGGCCGCGCAGCCGCTGATACGTCCGTGGATGCAGTGGATGGTGCTTGCGGCCACGATTGCTTACTCATTGGTGCTGTCGTTCGTGGGCTGGCAGTTCCAGCCGGTGGTCGACTTCCGCCAATACCCGGTCGGTTCGACTTTGGTGGCCGAAGAATCCGAGGTGATGCCCACGTATATCTACGAAAAGGACGGCGAGCGGCGCGAGTTCGCACTCGATGCGTTGCCCGATTCCACGTGGACATTCGTGGAAGTGGCTCAAACGGTGAAGGCCGAGGACGAGTTGGCCGTGTTCGACGGTGACGACGATGTCACCTTCGACGTGCTTGCCCCGGAAGAAGGCGACTGCCTGCTGCTGGTGGTGAGCGAGCCATCGGTGGATGTGTTGTCGCGCTCGCGATTCACCAACGAGTTGGCCGAGTATGCGCAAAGTCACGATATCCGATTCATCGGCATTGTGGCCGCCTCCGGACAGAATTTCGACATCTGGAAGCAGTATGCGCGACCGAACTACGAGGTGTACTCCGCGGCCGATACGGCGCTGAAGCAGTTGGCGCGCGGCTCCACGGCGTTGGTGATGTTGCACGACGGCTGTGTGGCCTGGAAGCGCAATTTCAGCACTCTGTCGCCCGAGTTGATGCAGCTCGACGACCCCATTGAAGAAATAATCAAGGTGGACAACGGCCACGTGAGCCTGTGGCTCGCCGGTGCGTTCGTGGCCATCATTCTATCCATATATTTGCTTGGCTTGATAGTGCCGCGTCCGCGCCGCAAGCCGAAGCCAACCCAATCCGAAACCCCTGCCGAGAATGTATAGCACTATCCAATTACGTGTGTTGCCGCAGGTCGCTGCCGACCAAACGCGGCTGATGGTGGAAGCGTCCACCGCGTTGCATATAGATGTGAACCGCATCAAGCGTCTGACCCTGTTGCGTCGGTCGATTGATGCCCGTCGCCGTCCGGTGATGGTGAATCTGAGTGTGGGTGTGCATGTGGATGCTGTGGACGAATCGGTGGTGCGTTATCAGCCCATCGAGTACCCGAATGTAGCTGATAAGCAGCAGATTATCGTGGTTGGCGCCGGTCCTGCCGGGCTGTTTGCCGCGCTGGAGCTAATCGAGCTTGGCCTACGACCTGTGGTGCTCGAACGAGGCAAGGACGTGGACGCACGCCGCCGCGACATGGGCACGTTGTGCCGCGAAGGCGTGGTGAATCCCGATTCCAACTTCTGCTTCGGTGAGGGTGGGGCTGGGGCCTACTCCGATGGCAAGCTCTACACCCGCAGCACCAAGCGCGGGCCGGTGGATAAAGTGTTGCAAATCTTCCACACGCACGGTGCCAAGGACGACATCCTCATCGACGCCCATCCGCACATCGGCACCGACCGTTTGCCGGTGATTATCAAGGCAATACGCCACACAATTATCGAGCACGGCGGCGAGGTGCTGTTCAACACTCGCGTGGACGGGTTGCAGATGGATGGCGACACAGTCACCGGTGTCACCACCGCCGACGGCCGACAGTTCGCCGGACCGGTTATCTTGGCCACCGGCCACTCGGCACGCGATGTGTACGCGATGCTCCATGCACTTCATATCGACTTGGAAGTCAAGGGAATAGCTGTTGGGGTGCGCTTGGAACATCCACAACACCTCATCGATTGCATTCAGTATCACTCGCCGCAAGGTCGCGGCAAATACCTGCCCGCGGCGGAGTATTCGATGCTCACGCGAGTGGATGGGCGCGGGGTGTACTCGTTCTGCATGTGCCCCGGCGGGGTGATTATCCCGGCGGCAAGCGAACCGGGCCAGCTCGTGGTCAACGGCATGTCGCCGTCGAACCGCGGCACACGCTGGGCCAACAGCGGCATGGTGGTGGAAGTGTTGCCCGAAGATTTGCCGGCGGAATACTCCCAATACGGCGTGCTGCGCATGATGCATTTCCAACTTGATATCGAGCAACGATTCTTTGCGGCCGCGGGCCACACGCAGGTGGCACCGGCGCAGCGGATGACCGACTTTGTGGCCTCGCGACTGTCGACATCGTTGCCTTCGACCTCCTACGCCCCCGGTATTCAACTCGGACGCATCGACCGACTGTTGCCGGATTTTATCGCTCGCCGATTGCAAGGTGGTTTGAGCGAGTTCGGCCGCAAAGCGCGCGGCTTCCTCAGCGCCGAGGCCACACTGATTGGTTGCGAAACGCGCACCTCGTCGCCGGTGCGCATTCCGCGCGATGCATCAAGCCGTTGCCACCCGACCATCGCCGGCCTGTATCCGGTGGGCGAGGGTGCAGGCTACGCCGGCGGCATAGTGTCGGCAGCCATCGACGGCATCAACACCGCGCGAGCAGTGGCCGGAGTTTAGAGCGGAGAGGGGTTTTGTGAGCATTTTTTTTGCTGATTTTGGATGAAAAGCGAAAAAAGTGGGGTTGGATGGCGATTATTTGATAAAAAATTTGTACCTTTGCATAACTATATATTTATCTGAACAAAGGTATGGTCAAAAAATTCTTTATATCGATGCTTGGCTCGATGGCCGGCTTCTGGATTTCGATTGCACTGCTTGGCCTTGTGGGCTTTAGCATGTTAGTGAGCTTGTTCGCGTCGTCAATTGGAAGTGAGCAAATTATAGTAAAGGATGATTCGGTGTTGTACATCGACCTTTCCGGAGAAGTCGTTGAGCGTTATCAGCCTTCGGATCCATGGACTATGTTGCAACAAGGTAGCAACACCGGTGAAGCCTTGGTCGACATCCTTCGTGCCATCCGCGAAGCCAAGAATGATGACCATATCATTGGTATCTATATCAACGCAGCCGGTGTGAGCATCGGCAGGGCAAGCGTGGAAGAAATCATCGACGCGTTGCGCGATTTCAAGGACAGTGGCAAGTGGGTAATCGCTTACGGCGACAGCTACTCGCAAACCGACTATCTGATTGCATCGTTGGCCGATGCCGTTTACCTCAATCCTATCGGTGGCGTGGATATTCACGGCTTGTCGGTGGAAGTGCCCCACTTTAAGAACTTGCTCGACAAGTTGCAAGTTAAGATGCAAGTGATTCGTGTAGGCGAGTACAAGAGCGCCGTCGAGCCGTATATTCTCACCGATATGAGCCAGCCCGCTCGCCGGCAAATGCAGGTGATGTTGGATTCCGTATGGGGTTATGAGCGCGGTGTGATGGCCGAAGCTCGCAGCCTTGCTGTAGGAGATGTGAACACCTGGATCGATTCGATGATTACTTGCCGTCCCACTCGGTTCTCCATTGATAATAAGGTGGTTGACTCGCTGTTGTATCGCCGTCAGGTCGAAGACCTGTTGCGCGAGCGTTGCGACTTGAGTGAAGATGATGACCTGCCTTTGATTACCCCCACTCAGTACGTGTCGACCCTTTCGAATGCTAATTCGTCGAAGAATCATATTGCAGTGCTGTTTGCTTGCGGCGACATTGTCGATAGCGGCAACGGCGGCATCGTGGGCGCCGATATGGTGCCGGAAATCATTGCCTTGGCCGATGATGACAATGTGCAAGCTATGGTGTTGCGCGTCAACTCCGGCGGCGGTAGCGCTTTCGCTTCCGAGCAAATTTGGGAAGCGCTTGAATACTTCAAGAGCAAAGGCAAGAAACTCTATGTTTCGATGGGCGACTATGCTGCTTCGGGTGGTTACTACATCAGCTGCGGCGCCGACCGCATCTATGCCGACCACTCCACTCTCACCGGCTCCATCGGCGTGTTCGGTATGATTCCCGACCTCTCAGGCCTGATGAACAACCACTTAGGCATCAACTATACCGAAGTGAAGACCTCGCCCAACGGTTTCGGCTTGTCGACCAATCGTCCCATGACCGATGCTGAACGTGATGCAATGCAACGTCATGTTAACGAGGTTTACGACCTGTTTACCTCGCGTGTGGCTACCTGCCGCGATATCCCGCAGGATTCGGTGAAAGCTATTGGCGGCGGCCGCGTTTGGGCCGGCGGTGATGGTGTTCGCTTGGGCTTAGTCGACCAAATCGGCACTCTCAACGATGCTATCAAAGACCTTGCTGTTGAAATCAATATCGAACCCGACAAGGTGGTGTTCTATCCCAATGTTGAAGAGGATTTTATGCAGAAACTGGCGCGTCAAGCTGCTGATAATATGCAGATTAACGGCTACACAGTGGATGCCGGCACGTTGCAATTGCTCCAATTTGTGGATTATCTGCGCACGATGTCGCCCATCCAAGCTCGCATGGAGCCATTCATAATCCGTTGATAAGCAATGTCTTTGCGCACGATACTGTCGAAGGTGGTGCTGCTCCCGTTGTCGAAACTCTACGGGGCAGGTGCCTACGTGCGCAATAAAATGTTTGATTTGAAAATTTTGCCGGTGCACAGTTTTGAAGTGCCTATCATCGTGGTGGGCAACATCGCCTGCGGCGGCACCGGCAAAACGCCCATCACCGAGTACATCATCGAGGCCATGCGGCTGAAGTACCACATCGCTATGGTGAGCCGCGGATATAAGCGCGACACCAAAGGCTTCGTGGTGGCTACGGCCAAGTCGACCCCGGCCGACATCGGCGATGAAGCCTTCCAAATCTACAAAAAATTCGGCGGCAAGGTGGTGGTGGCCGTGGGCGAAGACCGTGTTAATGCCATCAAGGAGGTGCTGGCCATCGACCCAGACATCAACCTCATCGTGCTCGACGATGCCTTCCAACACCGCTATGTGCAGCCCACGTTGTCGATAGTAGTCACCGAGTGCAACCGTCCGTATTACAACGACCACCTGCTGCCTTACGGCCGTTTGCGCGAGTCGAAATTGGCTGTGAACCGTGCCGATTTCGTGGTAGTGTCGAAGTGTCCGCCCACGCTCAAGGATATCGATTACCGCTTGATAGCCAAGTCGTTGAACCTTTTCCCATGCCAGGAATTGTTCTTCTCGCGCATGCTATATCAGGAGTTGGTGCCCATCTTCCCCGACCAAACGCGCGCCGTACCATATCTCGATTGGATGACCGAGGATGACTACATACTCGCGGTGGCCGGCATCGGCAACCCGCGCCCCTTCGTGCGCTATCTCAAGAGCTTCAAGCCTCGGGTGCGCGTTGACGTGTTCAGCGACCACCACAAATTCACTCGCCGCGATATGGAGCACCTCCTTGAGCGTTTCAAAACAATGCGCGGCAGCAAGCGCGTGCTCATTACCACCGAGAAAGACGCCGTTCGCATGGCCGCCTGCCCATACTTCCCCGCTGAACTCCGTGCTTCGGCATTCTACCTGCCCATCAAGTTGGAATTCTCCTCGCACAGCACCTCCAAATTCGAGGATGCAATTGTGCGCCACTTGCGTCAGCATAACAAATCTTGATAACACCTAACTAACTCAATAACTGCTAATTACTATGTTAAATCGCATCAACGAAACCGCCGAATACATCCGCAATCGCGCTGGTGGCGAAATGCCCAAAACCGCAATCATCCTCGGCACCGGTCTCGGCGCCCTCGTCGACTATATCGAAGACAAACTCGAAATTCCCTACCAAGAAATCCCCAACATGCCGGTGTCCACAGTCGAAGGCCACAGCGGCAAGCTTATCTTCGGCACCCTCGGTGGCAAGCGCATCATTGCCATGCAAGGCCGTTTCCACTACTACGAAGGCTACGACATGAAGCAAGTCACCTTCCCGGTGCGCGTGTTCCGTGCGCTCGCC
>JBJEKG010000172.1:0-2327 GCA_051878535.1 Muribaculaceae bacterium | reverse complement strand
CCTCCGCCGCCGCGGCCCCCGCACCACCCTCCACCTCCACCGCTAACCCCTCCCCTATATAATCGAGCGGCGACCGGATTAATTCCGGTCGCCGCTTTTATGTTTTTGAGCATACTGCGCAATTTTTCGCGGGAAAATTGCGGCAATGATGCAAAAAAATTGTAACTTTGCAGTTTGGTAGGGTGTCCCTACCCCTAATCTGAAAAAACTTACTCTAACTCTACAAAACTGACTGTTCCCCATGGAAAAACGATTGATTGAATGTGTGCCTAACTTCAGCGAAGGCCGCAACCGCGAAGTAATCGATTCTATCACCAACGCCATCACCGCCGTGGAGGGCGTGCGCCTGCTCGACGTGGACCCGGGCGAAGCTACCAACCGCACCGTGGTGACCTTTGTGGGCGAGCCGGAGGCCGTGGTGGAAGCTGCATTCCGTGGGATTGCCCGCGCCGCCGAACTCATCGACATGCGTCAGCACCACGGCGCTCACCCACGCATGGGTGCCACCGACGTGTGTCCGCTCATCCCCATCAGCGGCATCACCTTGGAAGAATGTGCCGAGTTGGCTCGCGCATTAGCTAAGCGCGTAGCCACCGAACTCAATATCCCCACTTACTGCTACGAAGCTGCAGCCTTCACCCCGGAGCGCCGCAACTTGGCCGTGTGCCGCGCCGGCGAATACGAAGCGCTGCCGGAGAAGATGAACGTGCCCGGCAAGGGCCCCGATTTCGGCGACCGTCCCTACGACGAAGCCGCCGCTCGCACCGGCGCCACCACCATCGGCGCCCGCGACTTCCTCGTGGCCGTGAACTTCAACCTCAACACCACCTCCACCCGCCGCGCCAACGCCATTGCTTTCGACGTGCGCGAAAAGGGTCGCCCCATGCGCGAAGGTGGCAAGCTCACCGGCAAACCGCTCAAAGATGAAAACGGCAAACCGCTGATGCAGCCCGGTACGCTCAAAGCCACCAAGGCCATCGGCTGGTTTATCGACGAATACGGCATCGCACAGGTGTCAATGAACATCACCAACATCGGTGTGACACCGCTCCACGTGGCCTTCGATGAGGTAACTCGCGCTGCCGCCGCCCGCGGCATCCGCGTCACCGGCACTGAAATCGTGGGTCTCGTGCCCAAGCGCACCCTCATCGACGCCGGCCGCTACTTCCTGCACAAACAGCAGCGCTCCACCGGTCTGCCCGAGAACGAAATCATCCGCATCGCCATCAAGTCGATGGGATTGGATGAGCTGCGTCCGTTTAAGCCCGAAGAGAAGGTGATTGAGTACCTGCTTGAGGCCGAGAACTCTTCCAAAAAGCTCGTAGACCTCACCTGCCGCGCCTTCGCCGATGAAACCGCCAGCGAATCGCCCGCCCCCGGCGGCGGCTCCATCTCCGCCTACATGGGCGCGTTGGCCGCAGCCTTAGGTACCATGGTGGCCAACCTCTCGTCGCACAAAGCCGGCTGGGACGACCGCTGGAAAGAGTTCTCCGACAAGGCCGACGAAGGCCGACGCCTGCAAGACGCCCTCATCCATCTCGTAGACGAAGACACCGAAGCATTCAACGGCATCATGGCCGCTATCCAAATGCCCAAGAAAACGGAGGCCGAACAAGCTGCCCGCAAAGCAGCTTTGGAAGCCGCCACCGTGCATGCCATCGAGGTGCCCTTCGCCACTATGCAACGCGCTTACGACTGCTTCGATTTGCTGCAGTACGTGGCCGAGCAAGGCAACCCCAACTCGGTGAGCGACGCCGGTGTGGGTGCCCTCGCCGCCGAAGCCGCCGTGGTGGGTGCCGGACTGAACGTGCGCATCAATGCCGCCGACGTGCGCCATCGCCCCGACGTGCAGCAAATGCTCGCCGACGCCGCCGCCCTCGTGGCCAAAGCCGCCGAACGCCGTGCCCAAATCCTCGCTATCGTCAATAACATCATCGACAAATAATCATCACCCATGACCCTCGAAGAATTCCAAAATGATTTGCGCGCCGGCATCCCCGCCGTGCTGCCCGAACCTCAACCATACGACCCCGCGGTGAACCATGCGCCGCGTCGCAAAGACATCCTCACCAAGGAGCAGAAGCAATTAGCCCTGCGCAACGCCCTGCGCTACTTCCCTGCCGAGCAGCACGAGTTGCTGGCACCGGAATTCGCCGACGAGCTGCATCGCTACGGACGTATATATATGTACCGTCTGCGCCCCACCTACCCCATGTACGCTCGCCCCATCGAGCAGTACCCCGCTCGCTCGCGCCAAGCTGCCGCCATCATGATGATGATTCAGAACAACTTGGATCCGGCAGTGGCTCAGCACCCCCACGAACTGA